>DQVD01000088.1 GCA_015661935.1 Desulfocapsa sulfexigens
ATCAATAAAGAAAATAGTGCCTTACAGGACAATTTCTTGTTTTTTCAAAGAAATTTTCTGATAAGGCACTTATCCAGTGAACTGCCTTTCTTCCTGAACAGGGTTAGTGCAGTAGATCATAAAGAGATGATTGAAGCACTTGTACAGTTAAAGAAAATGATACAGGAATTTGCTCCCATGTCTGTCTTGCACCGGAAAAAGATGTAATTAAAGGTTGTCAGACCACCTGAGTTCTGGGTGGTACTGAATGTGTGATTGTGGTTGATGATCAGAAGGGGGTATTAAAAGTAACAAAAAAAACCTTACAACCCTTGGGATCGTGTGAGCATTTGTTCTTCATCCAGGAAGCATTAAAGATTTTTTCCTGGACCCTTGATGCCTTTGATTATCACAGATTATGCCATGCCTGTCTTGTCGGGGCTGGAGCTGTGCGCAGAGGTGAATAAGCAACGCAGGAATATGCCAATTATTCTTTCAACCGGTTATGGGGAAAAGTTTTCAGATAAGGAATTGCAGGAGGCCGGTTTTTCTGCCTGGCTCACCAAACCAGTGGCATTGCAGAAACTGGCAATGACTGTGCGTGGAGTGCTGGATCATCATGGGTGATTACGAACCATCCTGATTTATCAGATTGATCTGTTCGTTCAATGTCCAAAAGTCATATATGATTCCAATCAGAAAAAATCCGCCTGTTATAAAATAAAGAATTCCTGAAATCCATTTTCCCTGATAAAATCTGTGAATACCAAACACTCCAAGAAATGTTAGTAGAATCCAGGTGATATTGTAATCAATCGGCCCTTGCTGGAACTTGATAGATGCATCCCGATTCATCCCTGGAATAAGGAATAAATCCACAATCCATCCAATAAAGAAGAGTCCAAATGTGAAAAAATAGAGTGTTCCTGAAATCGGTTTACCGTAATAAAAGCGATGGGCGCCCAGGAAACCGAAAATCCATAGGATATATCCGATGACCGGAGTGTGGGACTCTTCAATATATTGTTCCATGATGTTCTCTTAAGAGGCGTACTTTTATATTATAAAATTTCGATTCTAATTTGTTCCTTCATATGGCAGATACGTTGCCATGCCGCACAAATGTGATCTTCTGAAATTCTCTTGTCTTTTACTGCTCGTAAAACTTCCGGGATAACCCGTTCTAAAAATCCGGGGTCGTATTCAAGATTGTTTCCAACAATAATCATATCGACCCCTGCGGCAAGGGCAAGGCACACAGATTCTTCAAGGCCGTATTTGTCAGTTATGGCTCTCATCTGCAGGTCATCGGTAATAATTACCCCCTGAAAGCCAAGTTGTTCCCGAAGCAGATCGCCAACTACTGTTTTGGAGAGGCTGGTTGGGTATTGTGTGTCGAGGCCACTATGATAAAGGTGCCCCAGCATGACACTGTCTATTGGAATTTTTTGGGCTTTGTTTATAAGTTTTTGAAAAGGAATGAGTTCCGTTTTCTGCCAGCTTTTGCTGATATCGGTAAATCCAAGATGTGAGTCAGACTGTGAACTTCCGTGTCCGGGAAAATGTTTAAGGCAGGTAAGAATGTTTTGTTTTCTATGTTCCTCTATCCAAATTGCAGCATGATGAATAACGCATTTGGGGTCAGCAGAAAAGCTACGTTTAATTTTTCCGATCACTGGATTGTCGGGAAATATGTTGAGATCCACAACTGGAGCCAGATTGAAATTAATACCGAGTTTATTCAAAGTTTCGGCTGTGGAGGCAGCATGAATAGCTGTGCGCGTGGGGTCGTCATGTTTACCTAGCTCATCGGCACTTTCAGTTTCCGGGAATCCAGTCTCACTTTTAAGTCTTTTTACCATCCCGCCTTCCTGATCGATGGCAATGAGAAGGGGAGAGGACGAAGCATTCTGTAATGATTTACATAGTTGTTTGACCTGGGCAGGACACTCAATGTTATTTTGATTTTCTTTGTTCGCAAGCAGCCTGTCAAAGAGAATAACACCACCAAGATTCTTGTGTTTAATATCTGCTGCGATGGGATTGTTCTTATCAATGGATTTTCCTTTGAACCCGAGGATAAAAAGCTGACCGATAATTTCTTCTAAATTCATGGGGTGATAAAATACGTATATATGGAGGGATGAAATATTTTTTTGATTAATTTTATGTAGAATACTGTGCTTTAACTATTCTGTCGAAGGATATTGTTGCTAAGGAATGGGGACGAAATAACTTCCCCATCTATGTAATCTCAGCTTCTGCTCAATCAAATATAACCTAACCCTGTTCAGGTAGAAAGGCAGTTCACTGGATAAGTGCCTTATCAGAAAATTTCTTTGAAAAAAACAAGAAATTGTTCTGTAAGGCATTAAATCTGAGCGCTTATATGAGGAAGTCATTTCGTCCCCGTTCCTAAGATTATTGCATATCTTTTGGCTGCGGTAGTGATATTTGTTTCAGTGGGTTGTCAAAATAATGACACAACTTATCGGGGAGGGGGAAGGTGTTTGAGTGGAAGTGAAATTGTGTCAAAAAATTGAACAACAAGCTTGTTGCGTTTTGTTTGTTGTCTAACGTATTGAAAGTAGGGCTTTAAAAATATTTTAGCTGATTTTGTGATAACGGGTGTCTTACTTTTCTTTGTTTGGCATGAGAATTGCTTATTAAAGGGTGTCTGAAGTTACTTAAGATTTTTTCTAATGAGTCGATATAGTAATAACCGCAAGAACCCCATACAGAGGAAAGCACATAATGAGTACAGCAACGTCTATATCGCAATTCACACCAATCGATAGAAAAATCGATGAAATAGATCAGGTTATGGTTGAGCGTGATCATTTTCGGCGACAGATAGAACGTCTTGATCTCATGAATAAGCTGCATGGACGTATGGCCGGTGTTCTAGATGTGTCCGGGATGATAGAATCCTATTCAATCTGGTTGATGCCTCAGGTAGAGCATGAGTTGGTTGGTTATAAAAACCAGGTACTTGCCAAAGAACATTTATTCTGTTCAGGTCATGGTCCCAAACGTCGTTCTACTCTCGCCTTTGCTGAAGAAGTCCTCAATAATAAAAACCGTGAAGCAAAAGCTTATATGAGTGAAGATGGGCATTATGCCCATAAATGGCTCATTGAAACTGCAGAAGATGCTGGAATTCTCATTATTCTAAAAGATGATCAGGCGCTGACTGATAGCGATCTCAGTCTTATCAATGAATCGTTATCTATACTTGCTGACTCACTTCGTCGTGGCCTTGAGTATGAGGAACTTTTTGAGACTGCAAGGA
>DQVD01000369.1 GCA_015661935.1 Desulfocapsa sulfexigens
AATCTGGCATACCGAAAAAGAAAGGAGGCATCTGTATACAAAGAACTTAACCTGCCGGTTATCCGTATACCATCAAGCACCATATCTATATATTCACCATCCATATGACCAGATGCTGTTTGCTCCCGCACACAATTGATAAATGAGCGTTGTTCCTCCTGTTTAGTTGAAAAGGTTACTTTTCCAGGAGTTCCTAATGGCCATTGCCCCGCGGCCTGAACTTGATCCCGCAAATTTTCCTTATCAAAACCATCCAATGCTCCATCAACCAGGTGCTGATCCACCAGATAGTTTTGCAGAGGATCCAGGATAAAAGGTTCGTGCTCTTCCAGGGATAAATCGCTTCCACCCAGCGCCACCCCCAATATATTTTTCACAAAATATTTCTGGGGATTTTGAAAAAACACAAAGAGTTCATCAATGGTGACATTTTCAATTTTCTCTTTTTCGATACTTCCCTGCCACCATGGAACTATGGGAGAGGATTCTTCTCTCAAAGCATTGGACACTTCAAGTAACTTACGATTATAACTAAACAACGAAGAATCTTTTGTAAAATAGGTTTTTGAAAAACCATGCAGAGGATGGTAGTCAGTTAATTCTACCACTCCATACAATTCAGCCAGCTCGACCAACTCTGAAACAACAACAGATGGAGGCAGTGGATCATTACTCCGAATGGACTGCCCCACATAACTCAGATACAAACTTTCTCTGGCTGAAAGGATCGCTTCCAGAAACTGGTACCTGTCATCGCTTCGCCTCGAACGATCCCCTGGAATAATTGTATCTCCCAAAAGATCAAAGGGCGGATGGTGATCTTTTTTCGGAAAAACAGTATCGTTCAAACCTAAAAGACAAACTTTCCTGAAAGGAATGGAGCGCATGGGCAGCATGGAACAGAAGGTGAGTTGCCCCCGGAGAAATCCGGAACTGGACTTCTTCTCTTCTGCAGCGCCTTCAACCCAGGAACGAATCACTTCAAAACTAAGGGGTTCGCCATGAATATTGCCATAATCCTGCCCAAGACCTGAGACTATTTTATGCAATTCAAGCAGGGCATCACTTTCATCTGAGATAAACAGCCTGTCCACATATGTCATCAGGACTTCCGACCATTTTGCAAGACTGTGAGGTACCCCGAACATTTCATAGGCATGCTCAAGAATCTCACAAAAAAGAGACAAGCCGCCAAGAGGCGCTGCAACAGCGCCTTCAATATCCTCATAGGGCAGGATACCAGCAACCCTGGAATTACCACCCGCCGCGTACCCCATCATCAGACGATCAAGCCCGCTTCGCCATGTGCACTCTTCCCGACCGGATAAACCACTGCTTTTCTTTTGTGTGCCGGACAACCCCCAGCGAATCCCTGAGGAGATTACCCAGTGACGGATCAACTCAAGATCAGTTTCCTGAATTTCAAAACAGGGATACACCTCTTCTCTTTCAAAAAGATCAAGAACTTCTTCCCACCCAAAACGACTGCTGCAAAGATTCAGGAACTGGAGAAACACAGCGATAAAGGAATTACTGTACGCAGGATTTCGATCTGCAATTGAGTGGGGGACATCGTGAAAGACAGCAGGAATCAGTCCGCTATATTCCTGAATATCAGGTGCCATAACCACAATATCTTTCAACTTCAGATCAGGATCATTATCAAGCCAGTAGAGAATCCGATCTTTTACAATCATTAACTCCCGATGCGGGGAGTGAGCTGAACTCACGACTATAGAGTCATCTTTAACAAAAGATTTACCCGGCAAAGTAATTTCGCCCTTCAACAGATCACTCTGTAGCCAATGGAGCAGACATGCTTTTTGTCCATCTTCCCCAAAAGGGTCTTCAAAACTTTTAAATTCTCGGGAAAACTGTACATCCTGAAGAAGCATCTGCTGGAATTCTCTTCCCTGCTGACCAAGAGAGGCAAGAAGAGGATGCCCCCCGGATGGAATCTCCAGGAGATTATTTTTCACCTGCATCCGCCGTGTCACCTGATCCGTCCAATACGCCTTACAGGGAGACAACAGATAAAAATGCACATCACAATGATTGGATAACGCCTGCAAACAGCTCAAGAGAATGGGAGGGAGGCTGTGAACCCCGAATACAGAAAGCCGTTTTGGCAGCACAGAGGAAAGATCTGCCTTCTCACTTAAAAGAAGAATCAGATCACGAAGTAAAACCCCTCGATGGCGTGTGTGACCTATTGCTTCACCAAGCAGTTGCCAGAGTTCCATCTGATAGATCTCTGCAGGATTTTTTGTAAACCGCTTTCCCTGCTCCCAGTCATCGATCATAGCCAGCCGCATGATTTGATACTGATCAAAAACATAGGCCAGCTGCTGAGCCAACTGGTACCTTTTCATGCCACTGGTATCATTTGCCATATAACGAATAAGCAGCTTAAAGGTGTCACCACTCACGGTACGAAGGATCTGATCAATTCGCCAGCAGAGTTGATCCCTGGCATAATCTTCAGGGCCTGATTCCACGCCAAGCCGATCTGCCATCCGTGCAAAAAAACGGGTTGGCAGCATATATTCATAGTTGCACCAGGAAACAAAACGCTCCGAAAGACGTTGAGAGAGCATACGCTCCATGCCCTGGCTCTGGATAAGGAAGTACTCGGGCTCAAAGGGATCACGCATCTCGTCGAGGTGGAGAACTTCGACAAGTTGACGAATCAGATTTTCGCTTTTATTTGAAAGATGAAGATAAAACATGAAATATATAGAAATGGATTCCACAGGTTCAGAAGAGTCTTGACTCGTATGGCTTTATACTTAGTATAGAGCAACAAAAACCAAGAATTATATAACCACACTCCCTCGCCATTTACCATGCAAATACGTATTGCCAGACAAAATGATCTGAAACAGATGGTTGCCATTTACAATCAGGCAATAAAAGATGGAAACTGCACAGCTGACACCAAACCTCTCACCGTGGAGGATCGTCAGGAGTGGTTTAATGGTCATTCATCACACAAATATCCTATTTTTGTGAAGGAAGAAGATAACACAGAAACCATCAGCGGCTGGTGCAGCCTCAGTGCTCACCGAAAGGGCAGGATGGCCTTGGAAAACGTAGCGGAAATCAGCTATTATGTGGATCGTGGTTGCAGAGGAAAGGGAATTGGCAGGAAACTAATACAACACGCACTTCTTGAAGCACCAAAACTGGGACTTCATAATCTTTTTGCCATCCTGCTTGATATCAATCAGGTAAGTGTTGAACTGCTCGAAAAAAATGGCTTCACACAATGGGGACACCTTCCCGACATCGCGGAATTCCCGGATAAAGTATGCGGGCAATTTATCTATGGCCGCAAAGTTTAAAGCAATCTCAGGGAAGCTGCGGCGGAACAGCTCCACCAGTATAGTCATAAATCCCATAGACAAGTCCGGCAAATATTCCTATGGTGAAAAACAACCTAAGCCGTGCGAACCAGGGAACTTTTTCCCCTCCTGCAGCATATTGAATAACGGACACCACAACAAAGGTGATTCCGATCACATATGGAGAAGTCAACAGGATCTGTTCAGCAGTTGCCAGAAAGCTGGTCAGCGGATCCGATGCAAGGCGCAGGTTAAAAAGTACATACACTACTGCTATTACATAAAACGATAAATTATTATTCTTTTTTCCTTTAACAGGTTCCATATGCAATCACTCAATAGTCTTTATTTTCCTGAAACAATCCTGCCCCGCCATCTGCGAAACTGTCTGCTTCTGCTTCCCGACACTCTGCATCTACTGCAACCGGTGGAACCGGCGGAAGATGTTTCAGAGGCAAAGTCCGCTGATGATATTTTCATGGAGCAGGGAATATGTCAAGTCCATACTCCATCCCCTCTTGGAAAAGACCGGGAACGGTTCCTGGGACTACTGACCGAAATTCGGACCAGAAAGGATTCCTTTGCCGAGCAGTTAAGCGGTTTGACTCTGGCTCATATGTCAAAAGAAGCGGGTCGTGGGGATCATAGCAGTCAAGCGATTATGTCCAAGCTGCTTGGTGAACAGGTTCCAGCTGATACAGAATCTGAAGAAGAGAGTAAAAAAGCAGCACTCTGGCAGGCACGTCTTGTACTTGCTCTTGCAGAAATCCTTGATACGGAAGAAGCAGAACTGGCACGGTCTCTCTCAGATATTGACGACAGTGAACTGGCGCTTTTTCAAGATCTTAAGGGAGAAGAGGAAGGTGGAGAGACTAATGAGGAGGACAGTCCTTTAGCAGAACTGATGCGCATCAAGGCAAAACTTAATCAGCCGCGCCCGGGAACAGTTAAGAGACGTCTTCAGGCATGGAGAACACTTTATTCCGCTGGTACTCTTCCTGAAAACTTCCGGTTCTGGATGACCAGCCAGGAAGAAGCGGCAGAGCTTCTCATCAACGACTACGAAACACAATCGGGAAGAAACGCTGTACCTTTACTACTCCTTGACCTGCCCGAACAGATATATATGAGAGATAAGGATGGACTTGAAAACATAAAAAACTTTCAGGAAAGAGCAACGACAGTACGCAGTGATATCATAGAAAAACTAAGCGGCATCGTAAGTAAGGAACACCTGAATGTTGTTGATCCAGTAGCCCTGCTCCCGGACGCCGGTATTCTTGCCCGTGACTGGAATGATTTGATTGAGTATCACTTTCCGGAAGAACACTTTGGCCGAAAGAAACTGGATCTGCAATTCCTGGCTAATATCTCTTTGGATCAACTTGTCGGTGGAAAAACGACCGATAAACAATGCCATGGAATCGTGGCACTGTACCGGGAATAACGCTAGTCTTCACATTCCCGCGCGGAAGCGTGGGAACAAAAAGAAAAAGTTTAGCAAATTCACAATAAATAAACACAGGTGCTGCATCTTTGTCCGTTCGCGCCCTCCCGCAATAGTCCTCCTATGCGAGAGGGCGCTAACGGACGAAGATGCGGCGCCTGTGATTACTTATTACAGCAGGTGTAGGGGTTAATTGTTAATACCGGGCAGGTCGCCGCCTTAACAACCTTATCCGCAACACTACCAAACATAATCTTCTCCAAACCCTTATACCCATGGGTTCCCATGGCAATAAGACCATCATCCTGCTCACTTGCATAATCCACAATTTGCTCAGCAACATCACCAACCAGAACCTTTCCTAGTACCTCTTTCACCCCTTTTTCTTTGGCAAAAGCTTCAAGTTCCCCGCAAAAAGCAGCCATTTTTTCCTCGGCCTGACTAAAAAGATCCTGCTCAAAATCAGGGATACTCATCTGGGGAACAAAAAATCCGGAGTAATCTTCAAACTTCTGAACAACAAACAACAGGATAAGATCGGCCTGAAAACTACCGGCCATAAAAACGGCAGATTCTGCGATCAATTTTGAATTATCTGAGAAATCAACAGGTGTTACGACACTACTCACTTTCTGGATTCTTTTCATGGATTCTCCTGACAGGTTAAGTTTAATGGCGTCGTAAAAAACATTTTTCTACTTTGTATATGCACTCACAAAAGTATCTGACAAAATGTCAAATATGTACGGCTTCTTATTCAATTTTCACATATTTTCCTGTTCCTCACAAGAAAAATATGACGCCGCATAGCTGATGAGTATTCATTTATCTGTTTGTGTTCATTTCCTGCCGGACCCTAAGGAACGGGGACGAAATAAACATTACGTAACAACTCCTTAAGACAACATCGCAATAAACTCATCCTCAGTAAGAATTCTCTTCCCTTTTTCCTGTGCCTTTTTAAGCTTGGAGCCAGGCTTCTCACCAACCACAAGGCAGGTTAATTTTTTAGTGATTCCGCTTGCGATCTGACCACCGTGATCCTTAACCAGCTTTTTTGCCTCTGTTCTGGATAGTTTTTTCAAACTTCCGGTAAACAGAAGTACTTCACCGGTCAACAGAAGGTTTTCTTTTCTTTG
>DQVD01000361.1 GCA_015661935.1 Desulfocapsa sulfexigens
ATCAAGCCCAACAAATGCACCACCGCAAATAAAAAGTACATTGGTGGTGTCAATCTTTACAAGCTCCTGTTGTGGATGTTTGCGACCTCCCTTTGGTGGAATAGATGCAACGGTCCCTTCTATAATTTTTAAAAGTGCCTGCTGTACACCCTCCCCAGAGACATCGCGTGTCAGGGATGCACTGTCTGATTTTCTTGCAATTTTATCGATCTCATCAATATACATGATCCCGCGCTCTGCACGTTCAATGTCGTAATCAGCTGCCTGAAGGAGATTAACAAGGATATTCTCCACATCATCCCCAACGTAACCAGCTTCTGTGAGTGTTGTTGCATCTGCAATGCAAAAAGGTACATTTAGAATTCTCGCAAGGGTCTGGGCAACCAATGTCTTTCCACTGCCAGTTGGTCCAATAAGAATAATATTTGATTTTTGAAGCTCAACCAGATCATCAGAAACGGTAGCATCAATTCTTTTATAGTGATTATGTACTGCAACAGAGAGAACCTTTTTGGCATAATCCTGACCTATTACATAGTCATCAAGGTGAGCTTTGATATCCATTGGTTTAAGCGCACCCTGTCTTAACGCCTCTTCATCAGAACTGGAAGCTGCTTCTTCATCTTTTACTATCTCATTACACAGATCAATGCACTCATCACAAATAAATACCTCTGGACCGGCGATAAGCTTTGCGACTTCTGCCTGGTTCTTCCCGCAGAACGAACAATAACAATTTGGTTCTTTTTCAAAATCATCCATATTATTCATCCTCAGAAGGGTCCAAACGTTTATCAAGTACTGCGTCTATTATGCCATATTTCTTAGCCTCTGCGGGACTCATAAAATTATCACGATCCGTATCTTTCTGGAGTTTTTTTACGGTATGACCGGTATGTTTAGCCAATATTCTATTCAAGTCATCACGCATTCGTAAAATTTCCCTGGCATGAATGTCAATTTCAGAAGCCTGCCCCTGATAGCCACCCATTGGCTGGTGGATCATGATCCGTGAATTTGGCAAGGCGTAACGTTTCCCGGCAGTTCCCGCGGCAAGCAGCAGAGCACCCATGGAAGCAGCTTGTCCCATACAAAGGGTTGCTATGTCACACTTCACATATTGCATGGTATCATAGATAGCCAGGCCAGCGGAAACGGACCCCCCAGGAGAGTTAATATAAAATGTAATATCTTTGCCAGGATCCTCAGCTTCAAGAAAAAGAAGCTGGGCTACAATCGAACTTGTGACATCGTCTCCAACTGAAGTTCCGAGAAAAACAATTCTTTCTCTAAGCAGCCGGGAATATATATCAAAGGAGCGTTCCCCTCGAGGACTTTGCTCTACAACCATTGGTACAAGATTCATTTTCTTCTCCATCAAATAAAGACGACTACAGAAGCCTCTGTGGCTAGTGCAGTCGTTACATTACATACTCAAATATGGCATTATTTTCCGCGTAGTTACCTCAGTCAGCACTCTCTTCCTTAACCTCATCTGCGACTTCCTCTTTATTGGCTTCTTTCTTAGCGGGAGCCGCATCAACAAATTTTGCATTTTCCCGAAGAAATTTGAGGATTTTCTCATTCAGAATTTCATTCATAAAGGGAAGCAAATCATCACGACTCTGGAAGAATTCTTTTACCTGGGCAATTGGCATATTATATTGATCACCAATACGTTTGAAGGCACGATCCATATCTTCATCTTTTACTTTGATATCTTCGATGTCAGCTATCTTTTTCAGGATAAAATCACCACGAACCCGTTTTTCTGCTGTTTCCCGACTCTGTTTGGCAAGATCATCACGGTTAATACCGGCAGATTCAAGATTCATCCCCTGCTGCTCAAGTTGTTTCTCAGTATTTTTGATCATCTCTTCCACTTCAAAACGGATCAAACGTTCAGGAACTTCAAACTCATGCCTTTCGAGAAGTTTTAACATGATACGGTCGGCGATATCTCCCTCAGCTCGTTTATCTTTTTCGGCCTGCAAGCCTTCACGAACACTCTCTTCCAGGTCTGCAATACTGTTGAACTTTTCGTCAACGTCCCTGGCAAAGTCATCGTTTAATTCAGACAAAACACGTTCTTTAACTTCTTTAATTTTTACGTGAAATTCAACAGTTTTCCCGGCAAGAACAGGATTTACATAGTCTGCCGGAAAATCGACTTCATGAGTGGCATCTTCGCCCTGTTTCATTCCAACAAGTTTTTCTTCAAACTCGGGACTAAGTTTTCCGGAACCGACATCAACAGAATAATTGTCATTTTTCACTTCCTTCATGGCTTTGCCGTTGTGGAATCCTTCAAAATCAACAACTATGACATCACCGTTTTCTACACCACGATCAGCTACAGAACGGAGTGGAGCCATATCACGACGAAGTTCTTCAATCTCTACTTCAATGGCAGCATCACTTATTTCACTATCAACTTTTTCTACTTCTATGCCTTTATATTCAGCAAGCTCAAACTCAGGTCTGATATCAATATTTGCAACAAAGGTAAATGTTCCATCTTCATTAAATACAGGATCTGAAATATCAGGATGAACAACAGGATCTATCTTTTCCTTCTCAATCGCATCAAAATAGCTTTCCTGTACGAGCTTTTCACCAATTTCAGCCTGTACCTGTCCCTGATAAGTCCTGATAATCACAGTACGAGGTACCTTGCCACGACGAAAACCTTTCATTTTAGCTTCACGTTGCAGTTTGCCATAGGCTTTTTCAAGTTGTTTCTGCACCCCTTCTTTGGGAAGGGTTATGGTGATTTTTTTTGTAAGCGCGCTGACATCTTCTACAACTACATCCATTCTGTCCGTCCTTTATTAATGTTTTTCCTGAAAACCATATATTCAGGTCATATTTATTTGAAAATTTGTAATTTCCCAGAATTAAAAGATTGTCATTGTTTATTGTCTGGTGCGAGAGGGGGGACTCGAACCCCCATGCACAAGGCGCTGGTTCCTAAGACCAGTGCGTCTACCAATTCCGCCACCCTCGCATTATCAAACAAATGACATATCAAATATCAAAGAAGAATTTGACAAGCTGACAATAAATAATTCACATCAGCGCTACAGTCAAGACCGATACGCTATTCAGAAGAAAAAAAAACCGTTTTTTTTGCCATTTTAAGAGTAAAGACAAACCAATTAACACCTGAACCTTGCCAAACAAATGAACAGAGACTATTATCTCTTTCCATTGAAGAGGAGAGACTCACACACATCCCTTCAATTGTACCTTCTGTTATCTCATTTAAAGATAATTATTATCTTACAATCTGATAACTAAACCACATCCTATTAAATAATAGAGGAACCAATGAAGTACAAACAGTGTCTTGCAGCCTGTGCCATACTCATGCTTTCCTTTTCAACCTCTTCGGCACTCGCTGCTGCCAATGCTTCAGGACAAAGTAAAGTCCAGTTGCAGGTTGAAAAAACATGGAAGCTGCCCGCTAAACCATTAGATATTGTCTATTCACTTGATGGAAAAAAGGTTTTCATACTTACTGATCAAAATGAGGTTTTAGTATATCAAGCCGATGGTGCACTCCTTGGCAAAATCGATGTTGAAAAAGGTGTGTCAGCAATAGATATTGCTCCTCGTGGTGAAAAACTTTTCCTAATCAACCAGAAAAACAACAGCTTTACTGACTTGTCCGTTGATTTTGTAGTCAGCATTGACGTAACCGGTTCGCCCTATGTCGGTCAGGAAAATGCTCCTGTAACCATCGCAGTTTTTACGGACTTTGAGTGACCTTACTGCGGAAAAGCTGTGCCGCTACTCGAGCAGGTGCTCGAGAATAACCCTGACACCGTAAAAATAGTATTCAAAAACATGCCTCTGAACTTTCATAAGTTTGCAGTTCCTGCAGCTCTTTCGGCTCTTGCAGCCGGAGAACAGGGAAAATTCTGGGAATTTCATGATGAACTTTTTGACATCACCCCAAAACTGTCTCCGGAAGATATTAATGGAATTGCAACAAAACTTGGCCTGGATATTGCCAGGTTTAAAAAAGATATGGAATCCGATTCAATTAAGCAAAAGTTAGCCAAAGATCTTAAAGATGCCCAGAATGCTGGAGTAACAGGCACTCCAACCATATTTGTTAATGGCATTAAAGTTAAAAACCGCTCTGTCCCCGCTATCCAGAAACTCATCGATGAGGAACTAGCCCAAAAGGCCAAATAACAATGGCAAATACTCAGCTCAGCAGGGATCTCACCTTTCCCGATAATGATCTTACGGGAATTCTGTATGGGGAACTCAATAAAAATCTCCAACTTGTTGAGCAAAACATTGGGGTTACTATTCATGTTCGAGGAAACGGTGTTAATATTACTGGCCTCGAACATGAAGTCCTGATCACCGTAGACCTTCTTGAACAGTTTTATGATCTAATAAAGAAGGATTTTAAAGTATACAGTTCCGATTTCGCCTTTGGCCTCCGAGTTCTGGAAGCAACACCGAAGGCCAAACTTGCAAAAATCTTTCTGGATAAAGTATATATTACTGCACAGAATCGTATTATCTCTCCAAAAACCCAAAATCAGAAAACGTATATCGATGCTATCCGCAATAATGATATTGTCTTTGGTATCGGGCCTGCAGGAACTGGTAAAACCTATCTTGCCGTAGCCATGGCTGTTTCAGCACTTACAACTGGTCAGGTAAGATCAATCATTCTCACTCGACCAGCCGTTGAGGCAGGAGAAAAACTGGGTTTTCTGCCAGGAGATATTGCCCAGAAAGTAA
>DQVD01000023.1 GCA_015661935.1 Desulfocapsa sulfexigens
CAAACTTGGCATTAATGAAAACCCTGGTATCAACGCGGAAGTATTCACGCAAACTTTCTGGGGGAACTTTATCTTTTGCAATCAGTTCTAATGTTCGATCACCTTTAATATCTATGATTTTCGCGTTGAGAGTAAGATCCGACTGCCCGGCATTAATGGCGACGGGGCAAAGCCTATCTGTATCAATATCTTCTGGAAGTCTTTTTGGGGGGAACATTAGAAAAAAACGTGGCGAATCAGACACTTTATAGATACAATTCAACCGAATTCTCAGGCCAGTGGTGGTTGAAATATCTATCTTCGCAGATTCACTGTCGGCTAACCTTTTTATTGTTTCTGATATTGAAGCAGTCAATGCGAAATCCTTTCAATTTTCTTCTTCTACTTCTTCTAGTTCTTCTACTTCTACTTCTACTTCTACTTTTAAACGAAGCAAACGTCTTTGTTCAACAAGACAACATCCTACAATGGCGTCCTGATCTTCATCTTCAATGTGGTCAAATTGGTAAGCCGCATCCCAGAGTTTTTCTGTGAGTTGTGATATGCGAACAGGGAATGCAAGGGTTTTTACAATTGTCGGTTCTGTGTTTGGTAAAGCTAGTTCTAAACGAACTTGTGTGTTTTCAGGCGGTTCTTTGGACAAACTTGCTCGAAGTCCTGAACCACTTAAATCTGTAGTGGTCCCGGAAATTTTCCAGTTATCATCGGAACTCCCGAATGAATCAGGAATAATTGATGATATTATTATAGGCAACGTACAATCAACCCTGAAAAATTTCCGCTTCTGTTCGTGGCATATGGTTTTTTGAAGTACCATTTCAAGTGTTTGATTGTTAATAATCTGGATTATTTTACATTCTATAGATACACTTTTTCCACCATTATCCAAGCTGACAAGGCAGGAGGTATTAGTGTCAATTTTGTTTACAGGAAGTGTTCCCTGTTGAAATAACAAATTGAAGTGATTGCCTTTTCCTTTTTTTATGATGCACTGGAGTAATAGTCTGTCGTCTTTGTTAATAATTGGCAAGAAAAGGCGGACAGGTTTCTCATTTGAAATTGTGTCCCAAAAATTATTTTGATTTGTCACACAGTATCCTTATAAGATGATATTTTGTTGTTAGAGATATATGGTAATTTTTTTTTATTAAATACCACATGTATCAATTAGTAATTATTTTTATTCTATCATCTGCCAGGTTTTGAATCAAGAGAGTATATGGAAAAATATGGAAGGAAAATAGTTGTGTTTCCCTGGTATATAACTGTTATCAGAATGGTTTGAAAAGGGATGAATAAACGTGACTTGACTTATACCGGATTGGAAAGAATGTACATGTGTCGGAAAAACACAGTTTCTGTGTGAATCATTCCCGGAAGTTGATGCCAGATGAAAACCAACTGTAGTTATTTCAGCCGCAGGCTGCTAGTGATTCCGGCTTCTGGTTACTGTCTTCTGAATGTGCCCGCGGGGCATCATATCTCAACAACTCATGAATAGTTGGAATTGTTTGCAGGGATGGTTTTTCTGGATTGGTGTAACTTCTGAATTTCTGTTTGTAGCGTTGTTCTAATCTCTTTAGTTTTTAACGTAATCTCATCGCACGCCTGCATGGCCTTATCAAGTATTTGCTGGTATTCACCGATATAAGGTGTGTCCAGAATCTGAGGGCCTGAATCGAGCATTATTTCAATGATAAATCTATCAATTTTTATTTGTTTATTCTGCTGTTTTTGCAGGTTTTCACAACGATGTAAGATTTCTTCCGGAGAAAGATTTGAGATGTTTTTACTGAATTCAGAAGCATCTGCTATCAATGCTCTGTATTGATCAATACTTTCAAGAAAAAGATCGTCGGTGGTTTTCATAAAGTATTATTCAGGTTTCTGCCATGTTTTGTATCTGCCTGTTGATATCCTCTCATGGCAAAACGGCCTTTTTTAATCTGTTGTAATTCACTTCCCATTAGAGACTTAATATTTGTAAGTTTAGGGGTGATGATTTTATTCAGTTCAAGAACTTGTTTTAATAATTCTGTGCGTTTTGCGATTTTCTTCTCATCCATTATCTCAACAGTGGATTTAGCAAGAAAAGCTAATAGGTTTTTATCTGTTTCTGTTGCTGCTTTCTGTTTACTGAGAATCTGTGTACCTGTTATTGTCAATTCTTCTATACTTGGGTTCTTGTCCGTTCGGGTGATTGATGCCATCAACTGTAAAATCTCATTGTATTGATCAATGGATTTTTGAAGGAAAGAATGTAATTGACTCGTGTTATGTTCCATATTTTCCATTATCCTGCAATAACTACACTTTTATTTGGGTTAGCATGGCTACGTCCTTCCTGTTGCTTTATTTCTGCCTTGTTTTTAAGAATTGCTTCCCCCCAGGTTTTTCGAAGATCAACGAGTAAACCTTCAACCACGAGCAGGCTTTTTTCATCTGTCTCATTTCTGGCTTTATTAAGTTCTCGCAGCATAAATTGGTATAAACCGTCTAGATTGGTCGCGATTTCACCACCAATATTATGGTTAAGAGTGTTGGAAAATTCGACGATAATAGCAAAAACTTTACTGATTCTTCCAAGTTTAACTATCTGGTCATTTTGTTCACTTGCCGCAATGGCCTGTCGAGTAAAGCGAATAGCACCATCATATAGCATGAGTAGGATCTGCTCAGGAGAAGCAGTTTTTATCGCATTCTGGTTATATTCTTGCGTGTAAGCATTCATTATCATTTTCCTGTCAGCATTTTGGATAGCATATCCATCTGTTGGGTGAGGAAAGCACCCTGTGCATTTAAACCGCTGACCAGTTGTTCCATAGCCAAAAACTGTGCACGTAACGTGGATTCTTTTTGGGCCATTCGTGGTTCTATATTGCGGATGCTGTTATCCAGGCGCTTGACTATATTGTGATAGTTTGTCTTTTTGGTGGCATAAAATCCATTGGTTCCACTGGTGATATCCAAAAGATAATAGTTGAAGTTTTTCATAACGCCATCAACGTCACCTTCACCAGAAAGAAGGTTAACTGTAGCTTCATAGTTATCAGCCAGGGCAGCATCCAGTTTGGTGTTGTCCTGGCGTAAGGTTCCGTCCTTTTGAGTTGTAATACCCAGTTGAGACAAAACACTTAGAGATCCACTGGTATTAACTGTAGTACTGAGAATAGATTGTAATCCCCTTTTAATACTATTAATGGAAGCATCACCACGAAGTACTGAACCGAGGAATTTTTCTTCTTTATCATCTTCATTGGTCGTTGTTGTAGCACCACCAAATTCTGAATAACCTGACCTGATCCAGTCCATGGCTTTATTATAACCGGAGACAAATGTAGTCAGTTTTTCCTTAAGACTGTTAGTGTCTGGCTCAACACGCATATGATTCGTTACATAGACAGGAGGGTCGGCCCAATCCCATGGATCAACGCCATTTTCTGACGTCCCTGCATAGGAGGTTTCACTCAGTTCGTTCAAATTTAATGTGATACCGCTGATGGCGCTACTTATTGTATTGGTATCACTGACAACTTTAACCCCATCTATAAAAACAACAGCCTGTTGTGCTGTTTGTGCCTGTGTAGTGGAGAAGGCGATAGGGTTTCCAGCACCATCTTCCAGGTTACTGCTAATGCTAAAAGAAGTAGAAGAATCCACTCCAGTGAAAACAAGATGATAAGGATCAGTGTCACTACCATTATTAATGATAGTAGCAGTAACACCAGTGGTGTCAGAAAGAGCATTAATTGCTTCAGCAAGTCCTGAAATTGAGTTATTTGAACCGGTGATGTTGATATCTGTACCATTCACAGTGATCGTGCCAGTACCCAAAAGAGACTCTGTGTTTGAAGACCAGCCTTCACTGATGTTTTTTTGTACTTGGGAAAGTTGAGCAACGGAGATGTTGTAACTCCCACTTATCGCACTGCTGGATGTGGCAGAATACGCAGCCTCAGAACTGAGGTTTATTTTGCTGGTTCTTACCTGACTGGTGAGAGTCATGGCTCCTGCAGCATTCTTTAAATCATCAATGATGGTTTTGAATTGTTCATAGGCCTCAAGCTTTTCTTTTTCTGATTTTAATTGCGCTTCAAGTCGATCAATTGGAAATCGTTCGATTTTCATTAACTTACTGACGATGGAATCAGTGTCCATTCCTGAGGCTAAACCGCTAAATGTTATATCAGCCATAATTTTCCTCTTCTATTCCAGGACGCACAAATATTGTTGAAATGATAAAATAAAAAATAAGTG
>DQVD01000178.1 GCA_015661935.1 Desulfocapsa sulfexigens
TCATGCTAAAATAAACTCCAAGAGGAAGTTAAAATATGAAAATAGACCTGTAAATTGAGGGGAAAGACTGTCCCCCCACAAGCGAGGTAACTGGAAATGTCAAGAAACCAACAATATGGGATGAAGAGACAAAAGTCATTTGTGAAAACAAATGACACCGCTTCAATTCGATGTCCAGATTGTGCACTTGTGAAAAATATTGCTGTGGGGAAATTTCGTAACAGGAAACACACACTCAAAACCCGTTGCAGCTGTGGAACTACCTTCCTTGTTGCCCTTGATTTCCGCAGGCACTACCGGAAACCAACAAAAACAATAGGTGTGTATTCGCTTATTGGCGAATCCTGCTCGGGTGGCGGTCAAATGCAGGTCAACAATATTTCACGCAGTGGTGTTGGATTCTCCGTATCCGGCATGCACAACATAAGCACTGGTCAAAAAGCACTTCTTAACTTCAGAATCGACGACAAAAAACAGACTGAGCTTACCAAAAAGGTACTGATCAAAAATATCCGAAAAAATACAATCGGGTGTGAATTTATCAATCAGAACCTGATTGGAAAAGACTTAGGGGTCTATCTCCAACCCTGAAAATAAACCTCAGATATCAGCTTTGTAGAATCTTCCCCATAAGCTTCTGGGCTTTGTCCAAAAACGGCGAAAGGGTTTCAATATTCAGAGCACTGACAACAATCCCTTCCCGCGCCACATCTGCCAGCAACATCGCATCATCACCCACTTGATCAGACTTATTAAAGAGTTTCAGACATGGTATTGCCCCAAGATCAAGCCCTTGTAATAAATCATCCACAACCTTCATCTGCTCACGAAAACAGGGGTTTGAAAGATCCACCACATGAACGAGGAGATCTGCTTCTTCCAGCTCTTCCAATGTTGCCTTGAATGCCTGAAGTAAATCAGCAGGAAGTTGCCTTATAAAACCAACGGTATCCGTGATGACCACTTCCATATCACGTGGAAAACGAAGACGCCGACTTGTGGGATCCAGTGTGGCAAAAAGTTTATCTTCAGCCACAATATCGCTTTGAGTCAAAGTATTTAACAGGGTGGATTTTCCGGCATTGGTGTAGCCAACCAGCGAAAGCACCGGCAGATCCTTTTTCCTGCGCCTGGATCTTCTCTGGTGGCGTTCCCGGCTCACCTTTTTAAGCTCTTTTGTAAGCCTTGCCAGACGGTCATTGATTCGTCGTTTATCAATCTCAAGTTTTGTTTCACCAGGTCCCCTTGCACCAATGCCACCAGTTAAACGGGACAAAGCATCGTCACGGGAAGAAAGCCTTGGCAGCATATATTTCAACTGGGCCATCTCCACCTGCAATTTCCCCTCACGACTGAGCGCCCTGTGGGCAAAGATATCCAGAATAAGCTGAGTTCTATCTATTACCCGTAACTCAGTGTAATCGGTGATGGAACGGATCTGGGAAGGGTTCAATTCCTGGTCAAAAATAAGTAGATTGGCATTTAGCTGTAATGCCTGAATCATAATATCGGCAAGCTTACCTTTTCCAAGAATTAGCCGGGGGTTAATTTTACGTCGATGTTGCATCACTTCAGCCAGCACAACAACATCACCTGACCTGGCAAGTTCAGACAGCTCACGCATGGACTCCTCAGCGCGAATTTTAGACAAGCTGCTTACGCTGACAAGAATGGCCAAATCCTTGCCGCTTGTGACTTCTTTGCCACTGGATTTTCTGGTAAATTCACTTTCGAGTGCATGAATAAATTCTTCAAAAGAATCTTTTTGATTAGCCGGATGAACAGGAGGAAGAAAGGCCCAGTTTTTTCCATCACGGGAATCCGGGAGAAGATGTGCTGAGTAGAGTTGCTCTGGTAAACCATCCGAAGCCACCTTCAAAACAGACAGCATATCAAGTCGTAAGAAAAGAAGATCCATCAGATCTTCATCACTTATGTCTTCTCCAGCCAGATGGGTATGAACCAGACGAAGACCTTTCAAACGGCCACGACTACGAATATGGGAAAGTTGAGGAATCATAATCCCTCTGAAATCACCTACGATAACTGCTTCGACTTTACCGGAACGTTGTAAAAGCAAACCGATTTGTCTATTCAGATCAAAAGAAAGCTGACAAACTGCGCGTGCCATCTCAGGCCCGACAATGTCATCCCTGTGTCCCCGTTTTCCGGCAAGACGTTCCAGCAGTTTCAGCTGGTTCCTCTTTAATCCGCTTGTATTTCCACTGACTAATGCCATGGTATCATGAAAAAGTATCGGAGGTTTAAATAAGGGAGCTGGAAAGAGATAATTATCCAAATAATGCGCTGAATGATTACCTGATTTTTATCAAATCACAATTTGCCATATGCCTGAATACCAATAACCCCATTTGCTCCTTTTTCCAGAAAATAATATTTTTTCATACCAGCAGCTTCCAAATGATACATCAGCCACCGTACCTGCTTCCCGACCTGATCAAATATAAGTAAGGTCTGATGTTGATACCTTTTATTACCGATAACATTTCTTTTCAGCATATCAAAAGATTGGGACATAACTTTTGTTTTCCCTAATTCAAGCAACATATCCCTATTGCCACTACGAAACTTTATAAGCCGTTCCAGTTCTTCTCTAGACAGTTTATCTTCATCAGCCTGCCTCATATATCCTTTCTGTGCAATATCTCTGGTGTCTATAACCTTTATACCGCGTCCAGCGGACATCTTTTTGAAATCTGGCCACGGTAATGTTTTCTTTAAAAACTTAGCGTTGGATATAAATGCGATATTGGACTCTGATAACACCTTACCAAGAAGGATTACTTTATCAGGATACTGCTCCGCCCATCCGGGAATACCAAGGTCAAAAGTATAGGTGTTTTTAATACCTGCTTTAGTTGCTCGCAATTGTGCCTCATAAGCCTTGAAGCATGTAATACCGTTTCAGTAAAAAGCCGTTTTTTTTCCAGGATTGTCTCTTACAACTTTTCCCAGTTCACTTTCAAAAGTTTGTTCTGCCATTGAAACATGAAAAGCTCCCTTAATATGGATTGTTTCATATTCAAGTAGAGAACGAACATCTATAAGAGTAACCTTGTTTTCAAGGTAATCATTATACAATCGATTAATTTCTATAGTTTGAACGGTACCATATTTAGGATTCTTACGACCTGGAAAATCGATGGCCATCACTGGTAAAGCATGTAAAACAAACGTGCACAGTACTAAAAATATGTAAACATTGACTTTCATAAAGTGCTCCCTGTGGTTGAATAAATATCACTCATACGTATATTCACCTGTGATTTCATGCATCTTTTCCAAGAGAAGATCTGAATTTCTTTGAATCAACTCTGGTGTTACGCGAATCGTTTTTTTTTTTTGCAGCAGCAGTTTCAAAACAACGGA
>DQVD01000056.1 GCA_015661935.1 Desulfocapsa sulfexigens
ACATATTTCTAGATATTGAAATATACGGGGCTATAGCTCAGCTGGGAGAGCGCATGACTGGCAGTCATGAGGTCCGGGGTTCGATCCCCCGTAGCTCCACCAAATACATAAAGGACTTAGGCCGTACGGCTTAGGTCCTTTTTTTTTGTTTTTTTTAAATCTGATAAATGCAGAAATGGTCGTTTGACTCTTGTATGCTGTGCTGCCAGCCTTATCGCTACTGCAAAGCCAGGGGAACGGTTTCTTTACTGCTTCCCCTCCACGATTTGCCTTACGATTGGCAATTTTATATTATTGCAACCGATCGGGAAACATGGCATGTCCCGATGTACCCATTAAAGCAATAAAGCAACAACGCCCCCCCCTTTCTGGATTAAATTGAAATCAAGGTTCGCGTAGCGACCCGAAGGGCTTGACCTTTAATTCAATTTTATCCATGCTATTTGGGTCATTTTACCCACAGATTCGTTTAAAGAACCGCAATTTTTTACAAATCTTCGTTTTTGCTAAGGCTCAGTTGTCAGTTAGCCTAAATTTTCAAATAGATGATTACTGCGATCTTATTTGAGCTGTCTTGCTGTTAGCAGAATGTGAAAAATATACAGGTTTACCAGGTCCAAATAAGAATTAGCCATACTCGTTTAAATAATGTAACATCAGCAAGTTAGTGCCGGTTCAGATTGGAAGGAATCCACCCATACAGTTTTTTTTGACTTAACGCACTGTATATACGGAATTTTCCAGATGCTCGTGTGTTGAGTAATGATATGCTGAATGATTTTTTATCGGAAATATTGAACGTGAGAGCTGTATCAATTAAAAAAATAAAATCGGCTTAATTGAATAGCCATTCCAAACTGTACATGTTATAATTAATTTCTATAAACATATATAATTACGGTAAATATTCTGGTTATCGATATATGGAAAATCAACCAGAGTATTTGTAGTTATTTTAAATCAAGCCGAACCATTTTAAGAAACTGATAAGACAAGCATTCAGTCCCCAACCCCAATTCGGCCAAGTTCCTATCGAAAAGATTCGTATTAATATTAAATCTCGTGATGATATTCCGCAGCTACTTTTAGGACTGCAACATATTTACATCCATAAAAAAATATCCGACCAAATAATTGATATCTTAGGAAATCATATTTTCGCCTGATAAAGATCACGGGAATGGACGCCCTGGAATGGATTTATGGAAAATTCTCGTTTTTGGAGTGTTACGATTAAATCTAAATTGGGATTACAATCGCCTTCTTGAAATGGCCAACAATCAGGCAAATGCTTGGCATGGAATGAAAGATAAAGACCATGAATACAAACTTCAAACATTAAAGGTTAATGTTCAACTACTTACGCTATAATTATTAGACGAAATAAACCAACTTGTTGTTCTTGAGGGACATAATTTAGTAAACAAAAACGAAGAAGAATTAAAAGGTCGCTGTGACTCTTTCGTAGTTGGAACAAATGTTCGTTATCCGACTGATATTAATTTGCTTTTTGATGCAATACGTAAAATTATCACATTAACAGCAGTTCTTTGTTCCGTACTTGGAATTGCCGGTTGGCGCCAAAGCAGTAACAACCTCCGTAAGGCAAAGAAATTGTTTACATTAGCCAGAAAACTTAAAAGATCTACGTCAAAAAACTCTGATGTTGTGGAGAAACGAAAAGAAGAAATAAAGCTAGCACATCAAGCACATATTGATGGTGTACTAATTTACCTGGAGAAAGTTAACAAAACCATAGCAAGTATTACAGGCGGAGGATAAGTTTAAAAAAGCAGATTAATTGTTTGGGGCACTTTTAAACTACATCAGATAGGTGCGTCCAAAAAACAACAATAACGAGCAAAAGCACATTACCGAGTGGAAAGGGTAGCGGAAGGCTCATGGTGGCAAATCGTTTGCTTAAATAGGCGCAGCGTTTTCTGTTTGAAACGCACTTTTCGTTCTGCCACTAACTACCAGACAATTATATCATTTTTCGACCCAACTCTAATCCTCGGAATACAACAATCGGGTACCTCAGCAATGACCCCTTCCAAATTCAAACAATATGGATCCCCAAAAGACTCAAAAAAGATCTACCTGATCGCCCCAAAACACCCAGACAATTTCTGGTCCATGCAGGGAACAGCAGATATTCTTGGAGCGAGAACATTGATGCCAAATTCCGCATTGGCAACTTTGATGGCATTAACGCCATCCGGTGTAAACGTACAATATGCCCTCGCCGATGAAAATGTAACTGAAATAGACTTTGATTTCCCCTGCGATCTGGTGGTTATAACCGGAGGCACTCTCCATTCAAAAAGAATCCATACACTTTGTGATACGTTCAAAAAAAGAGGCCGGCAAGTCGCTCTTGGTGGAACATACGCCTCCATTGAATATGACAGGTGTGAAGGGGTTGCAGATTATCTGTTTATTGGAGAAGCCGAATACAACTGGCCGCTTTTCCTGGAACAGTGGACAACGGGTAAAGCCAACAATGTATACAAACAGGAAAACTATATTGATATGAAAGACAGCCCTCCGCCGGACTGGTCTTTGATCCACACTGGAGACTACGTTAATATCAATATCCAAACAAGCAGGGGATGCCCTAATCAATGTGACTTCTGCGACGTTATACAGTATGTGGGGAAAAGGTACCGAACCAAATCCATTGCACAGATTTTAGTGGAACTGCAAAATGCCTATGATATTGGTGCCAGAACCGTTTTCTTTTCAGATGATAATTTTCTTGGGAATAAACAATTCACCCGGGAACTCCTCGGCAGTGTCATCGAATGGAATGTTAAAAAATCCCGCCCCCTATCATTTTCAACACAGATCACAGTCCAGGTGGCAGATGATAATGATTTATTGAAAATGTTTGCAGATGCAAGATTTTCAGTGTTGTTTCTAGGAGTGGAAACAGTCAGAAAAGAGAGCCTTGCTGAAGTTCACAAGAGCCAGAATACGGACAAAGATATCTTTGAAAGAATCAAAAACATATCCCGCTATGGAATCGTCCCCTTTATCGGCTTAATTGTTGGTTTTGATAACGATGATGAAGGTGTCTTTGAGGATCTTGATTTTTTTCTAAACGTCACTGCCAGCCCGATTGCGGGTATCAGTCTCTTAAACGCACCTCGGCATACTCCCTTGTATAAACGCCTGCAAAAAGAAAACCGACTTACTGATAGTCATTTTTCCGGAGAATGGCAGTTACAGACCAATATTATCCCTAAGCAAATGAGTCCTGAAACGCTAAGCACGTTATACTGGGAACTTTTTCGAAACATCTACAAACCGGACAACTTTGAAGAGAGGTTCCTGCAATGGCTGAAAAATGTAGATTATTTCAGTGATATTTATGTGAACAAAAAAGCTGACCCTAAACAGTTACTGTTTGGAATTAAGATTTTTAAACATTTTATTCTAAATGAGAAACAGGAGGTTCGGGCTCTTTTCTTTAGAATGTTAAAAAAGACGTGGAAAATAAACCCAAAACTGGTGAGACGTTTTTTTACTGTGATCACTCAATACAGCCATTTTTATGATTTTGTTAACAGTGATCAAAAAGAATAGCAGGAATTGTTTCTTTTAGATATAGTTCCGACAATAGAAAAGTGCTGCATCCAACTGAAATCTGTATATACAAAAACACATTACAAACCACTATGGATGAATTAATAAAAAAACTTAAAGTACAACTCATTGAAATCCTCAACCTCAGTGATGTCACCCCTGAAGACTTTGACGAAAACGCACAGCTTGTTGGTGGAGATCTGGGGATTGACTCCATTGACGTACTGGAAATCGTAGTCATGGTTGAAAAAGAATATGGTGTAGTGATAAACAATAAAGAAATTGCTGAAAAAGTGTTTACCTCACTTGCATCTCTTGCCGAATTTATAGTTAAATCATCTCCCACTTCATCTTCTTGAGCGATCAAACAAAAATAATCTACATTGCAGGAATCGGAATCATCAGTCCTTTGGGCTGTGGTGCTGATGCCACTGAACAGACACTCAGGAAAGACAGGTCTGCCATTGCTCCACTCAATGCAAAAGTATTTCCCATTCAACAGCCGCCTCCACTTCCGGTGGGGCAAGTAACAGATCTGCCCGACTCTCCCCTTCCAAGAACTCACCGTTTAACAATAGCTGCTGCCAGGGAAGCGATGAGCGGATATTCCTGCGTACCTGATGCTGTTATTATTGGCACAACCACAGGCGGAATTCTCACCACGGAAGAATTACTTATTAAAGAGGAAAAAGATTCTAAAAAATACCGTTACCACGGGCTTACGACAGTGGCTGAAGAACTTGCAGATGCTGTAAATTGTACCGGACCTGCTCTCACTGTTTCCACTGCCTGTTCGTCGGGAGCCATTGCAATCAGCATGGCTCTTAAAATGCTGCAATCGGGGGAAGAAGAATGGATTCTTGCAGGCGGTGCAGACTCGCTTTGCAGGCTGACCTATTTTGGATTTCATTCTCTCCAGCTTGTTGACCCGAAAGGCAGCAGACCACTGGATGCAAACAGAGCGGGAATGTCCGTTGCAGAAGCTGCAGGATTACTTCTACTAAGCACGATCAAACCCAAAAACCCCTTAGGCCAAATCCTTGGCTGTGGACTAAGCTGTGACGCCTATCATCCGGCGTCGCCTCATCCTAAAGGAAAAGGGGCTTTTCAGGCCATGCGGAACGCCATCAACGATGCAAGGAGTAACGCAAGAGCAGTTCATTACATAAATCTCCATGGAACCGGCACTCCAGACAATGACCTTGCGGAATCAAAAGCAATACGATCACTTTTTGCAACTCCGCCACCGCTCTCATCCATCAAAGGAGCCACAGGCCACAGTCTGGCTGCATCCGGTGCAATTGAAGCTATAATATCCAGCATCTGTATTCAAAAAGGATTTCTACCTGCTAATACCGGTTGCATAGAACCAGATCCTGAATTAAATCTTAAGCCGATTTTAGTGCCGTCAAACCAGCCAGTTTCAGTTGTTCTCTCCAACTCTTTTGGCTTTGGAGGTAACAACGCCTGTCTACTCATTGGCAAAGCCGATACTCCGCCTTCCCCCTCCCCGGAACCAGAAAGACTGCCTGGCCCCTTCACTATTCTTGGTAAAGCGTGCATCACTGGAGCGGGACACACAAAGGAGAGTATGGAGAGATTCGCAAAACTTGAATCAATAGCCGGTACTCTTGATCTGGACTCTATTTCAGAACAGCTCCCTGTACGAAAAATACGCCGCCTGAAGCGCTTTTCAAGGATTGCCCTGGCCCTGGTCGAAGCTGCAAAACAAGATTCCGGCCTTAAGCAGTCACCCCATTCAGTTTTTATGGGTAGTGGTTGGGGGGCACTTTCAGATACATATGATTTTCTGAACAAACTACAGAACAGCAATGAGAAATTCTCAAGCCCCATCGACTTTGTAGGCTCCGTACACAACAGTGCCACAGGAAACATTGCCATTCTCCATGATGCAACTGGTGCCAACGTAACCTGTAGCGGTGGCGATTACTCTTTTGAACAGGCGCTTCTTGCAGCAGACAATTTTCTTACAGACACTGCAGAAACCGCCTTTGTACTTGCTGCCGATGAGACCAACGAACACTATTCACCACTTTTTGACCCATCCATTGATGCAAATGCTCCTCTTGCCGATGGCGGAGGTGCTTTCTATCTCACAAGAAAAGCCATTCCCGGAAAACCCGCATTGGAACTCATTTTTTACCAAAAACAGGTAGAAAACTCTGTAAACAAACTAATTACGACTTTAGGAAAATATTCATCGCAGGAAGAATACCACATGATACTTGCCGGAATCCCTGCAAGTGATGCCAGCGACGGAGAAGCACAGCTGGATGAGTTTATGAAAAAAACAGGACTTGATATCCCGGTCATCCACTACCGAAAATTTACAGGCGAATTTGCCGCAGCTTCTTCGGTTGCAGCGGTCATGGCCACATATTTATTAGAGGAAAATATTGTGGAAGCGGGCAAAAAAATTCTGGTACTCGGTTTTGGCAAGAACCTGACTGCAATGAAATTCAGCAAACAAACAGCATAGATGCGTACAGAGAGACTATCTTATATTTCTTGACCACATTATTTATTCAATCCCCCTCTTTCCTACACCTGCAAAGTCAGGAAATCATCAAGAAGTTCTCCAATATTTTTAGCAAGATTCTCAGCCTCGCTACGATCAAAATGAACAGCCCGCTCGGTATATCCATGACAATAACGACACTCTTCACAGTACATCTCAGCACAGCGAATCTTTCGAAAACCTTCCAGGAAACCATCCAGTTCACTATTGTCGATTGCTATATCAAAGGTTAGAAGGCGACGTCGCAGCTTCAGCATGCGGAGCATCAAATGACGTTCTTCTGTTGTATAATTCCTCATACGTTCGCGTACCTGATCTTCGATATCATCATGAAAACCACCCGGGTCACCAAGCATTTCCAAAGAAATAATATCCAGAAGATTTCCATCATATCGGCGATCAGCATACGCTCTGGTAACTCGTAATAACCAGGCGGTTGAACGTGATCTGTCTATAATCTTAAATTCATCATAGCCCATTTCCTCATAGACATGGAGATCCTCAGGGCGAATCCAGCGGCTCATCAAAAAGAGTTCAGGGTTCAGGAGACGCCTGCGGGTACACTGCCAGAGGTAAAAATCGAGGAAAGTATTTGCCTTTGGCACACCCTGCTGTACCTGGGATGCATGTCCGACGCTACTGGCATGTTCTGCAAGATAATGACAATTATAGATACAGGAAACGTTGACAAACAACTGCATGCCGCATGAAATCCCGGAACGAATCTTTGGCAGTAAAGTAAAATCACGATTAAAATCACTGTATGGAATAATTAATGGATCAACACCAAGTGACTCCTGATACTTTAAACGGGAGAGATTCGTGGGCCAGCTCAAGACACTACCCCGAATTGCAAGATCCGGGAAATTGTGACGCACAAGTCCCACAACAGCCAGGTTTGCAATCGACACACTGTCAACGCCCATATCTACTAATTGCCCGATAAAGTCCAATATTTGTTTTTTACCTTCCTGTGTTTGTTCCAGATTCCCCAGGCATGGCGCATTCAGAAGGTAACAAAACGCTATATCACGGTCATGGGCTGCCTGGATATAGTTTGCAGCAAATTCCCAGTTTACAGTCGGGACAACAATACCAGCCCTCCCCCCACCTATGATATCAAAGGGTAATTTTGCGTAAATTGAAGTCACTTCGGGAATATTCCCAAGTCCCTCCAATAGCTCCATGTCCCAATTTGCAGCAACACTTAATTTCATTCAAGTTCCTTCTTTAATTCACAGATATTTATAGATTTACACAGGAAGAAGAGCCTTACGTTCCCTCTGTCAATCTTCCATAAACTGCAAATTGAAAAGGACTGACTCTCTTCAATCGCAGTTTTTCAATGAGCCCTGCAATGTGCAACTGGGAAGTAACTTCTTCCATTGTGAACGCAGCCAACAGAGAATTCGTCATATCCCGACAAAGCAATGGCGGTGCATCAGGCATATACTTTTCAATCACACCCTGAGCATCTTCTTTACTTGAGGGCCGGATGAGATCCACAACCAAAATGGCAGCATTTGCTTCCCCATATTCCTCAATGGCATTCCACAAAACCATGGGATCAGCAAGGTGATGCAGGAAACTATTTGAAACAATCGCTCCATAATGACTCCGTGGCAGATCCAGACGACCAGGGAGTGTACCATGAAAGAGCTTCACCCGATGGTCCAGATTCTCCTGCTGCACAGCTTTACGACCATATTCCAGCATAGTGTCTGCTCCGTCCACACCATCTACTTTTCCGTCGGCAAGAAGTTTTGCCAGGCGTAAAGATACACCGGCCGTACCACAACCAAGGTCAAGAATGGTAGTTTCTGAGGGCAGATCAGGAAAGAATTTTTGAAAACACCATACAAACAAGTAGTAAGCACTGTCCAAATCTGGCCCTGCATAAACAGCAGCCTGTGCAGGATCATCCATCAGTTCTGGCTCAAGAACTCGTTTCACGTTTTATTCCTTTTACCGGCGTTCCGAATCAGCACCAGAATACACTAGTTAACATACCAATGTTACTTATAAATAAACAAAACAGACATTGAGAGTCGGTTAAGATATGAATATGACAATAAAACTATTTTTTCTATTTTGCATACTCTTTTTTTCCCAAAACAGAGCTGGAATATTTGAATTTTTTCACTTTTCTTGGTACAAGCATTGAGGAATTAATTAAAACAATACACGCTAACCTGCATATGTGGTATTCATACATTTCAACAGGATTTGACAAGGACAATGCAATAATTGCTAAAGTCACCACCAACGAGGCATCCCCCTGGTTTGAAGGGCACTTTCCCAACGACCCAACCCTACCAGCCATTGCCCAACTGAATATGGTGACCGACACAATTGCGAAACTTTTGCAAAAAGATTTATCGCTACAAAGTTTAACACGAATTAAATTTAAGAAAGTTATCCGGCCCGGAGATATTCTGGATATCCTTGCCACCGCCGGAAAGAAAGAAAACCAATACTCTTTCAAAATAACCAGTGAAAACCAGGAAGTCTGCTCCGGCAGACTTGTGCTGACCCCTATAAAGGAGCAATAACTAACACCATGCCAACCGATACAACTCAGATAATCACCCGTATTGCTGAAATAATTATAAACGAGCTGAAACTTGAAGACGTTACACCTGAAACCTTTGAGGCCGATCTTGATCTGGTTGATGAGGTGGGAATCGATTCCATGGATCTTGCGACAATCGCACTGGTTATCCGTGATGAATTCGGAATCAGAATCGACGAAGATGATTACCCGAAACTTACCACTGTACGAATTATTGCTGAGTACATCAGCAACAAGCTCGCAGAAAACGAGTAAGTAACAGGTCTAGAGCATGGCTAATGAGACAACCGGCAAAGAGTATAAATTCTCTGACATTATAGCAGATCCTGCCATCAAAGAACGTTTCACCAGGGTGCGGAAATACTTTTTCCTGCGCGAATCCACCTATGACATGAGCAACCGCTGTAATCTTCGCTGTGAAGGGTGCTATTATTATGCTGGTGACAAACAGTTTGCTGAAGAAAATTTAAATACAGCCGACTGGAAGCAGCTTATGGAGGCTGAGAAAGACCGCGGCATTACCTTTGTAGTGCTTGCCGGTGCTGAGGCTGGTTACGTTCCGGATCTTTGTAAAACCTGCTTTGATATTATTCCACTGGGATGCATTGCCACCAATGGTTTGATTCCTCTATCCAAAGAAATCGATTACCGTATTCATATTTCTGTGTGGGGAAATGATACGACCAGCCTTGAAATCAGAAAAGCCAAAAACATGCTTGTGCGCCAGATGGAAAACTATCAGGACGATCCAAGAGCTATCTGGGTGTATACATTTACCCCGGTAAATATTGATGAAGCCCGGGAAGTAACCGAAACACTGGCAGCGAACAATCATCAAATTACATTTAATATGTTTTCAGTACCCGTTGGCTATAACGGGCATCTTCGCCATACACCGGAAACACTGGCTCGTACTCGAGCAGTTATGAGTGAACTGCTTGCTGAATTTCCGGACACTGTTATTTTTTCACCCTATAATATCGTGGCTCACACCCATGAACGTGGTCTGCATGATCTTTTTTCCTGTTCCTATCCGCGTATGAATCCTTCCACTGATATTGGGCTAGGCAGATCATTCCGCCAGTACCGGACAGATCTTAAATGGGATCGGGCAGCTGCCTGCTGTGTACCGGATACGGACTGTGATGATTGTCGTCACTATGCTGCCGGCAGTGCTGTCGTTACAGCAAGAATGTACCGTCATGCGACAAACCCGCTCCACTTTTCAGCCTGGCTCGACTATGTGGACACTTACCTTGCCGTATGGGTTAAAGGGTATGAAAAAAGTAGTAATCTCTGTAATGAATTGATTGAACCACCAGTTCATAATTAATCAAAAAATACTATAAAGTTACACTATGAAAACCGTAAGTTCTTTGCTTGATGATGACTGGTATGAACGTTATAAAAAAATTTCCAGACTCAATATCCGTAGCTCTATCTACGACGTAACAGACCGTTGCAACCTGCGCTGTAAGGGCTGTTTCTTCTTTTCATCCGGTGAGCACGAACGTGCTTCTGAAGAAAAAGATGTGAGTAAATGGCATGACTTTGTAGAAAAAGAGATGGATCGCGGAGTAAATCTTGCCATCCTGATCGGTGGTGAGCCCACACTCTGCATGGATAGAATCGAGGCATTCTACAAACGCCTTCCCACCTTTTGTGCCACCAATGGCCTTATCAAAGTCCCCCGTGACCGTTTCCCTGATATGATGGTTGGCCTCTCCCTTTGGGGCGATGCTGAAGATGAGATCACCCTCCGTGGCCAGGACACTTTTAAAATAACAAGTGCCAATTACGAAGGTGATCCACATGCCTATTATCTTTATACCATTACGCCAAAGCAGTTGGGGAAAATGGAAAAGATTATTAAAAAAATTGAAGGTGTCGGCCTGAAAGTTCATATGCAGCTTCTTTCCAATGACGAGGATGTTAATGGTTTTTCATGGCAGCCGGAAGAGTTGATTGCTGTTCGGGCAGAAATGGATGGAATGCTTGATGCCTATCCGGGCACTGTGGTCTCATCAAAATATTACCATGAAGTTATAGCTACTGGAAAAATGCTTGACAGAACATTTGGCTGGTCTGAATGTCCTTCGGTAACCATTTTAAGAGATAACCGCAATCCGCAGCCCAAACGACTGACCAACTTTATCCGCTATGCATCGGATCTTAAAACCGTACATCGTTGCTGCACCTCCGAAACCCGTAACTGCTCCACCTGTAAAGATGGTGCTGCCCATATGAGCTGGGTCATGGTTAATAAACGAGCGCACATTAAAACAACAAAAGACTTACAAAACTGGATTGAAGTATACGAAATGTTTGCTAAATTATACCAGTTTATCCCCTGGTAGCCTTGTTTTTTTGTTTAAATAGATCATGGAAAACTTCAATCCGGTCATTATTGGCTACGATGCCATCTCAGCACTGGGTATTGACCTAGAGCAGCAATGGCAAGATGCTCTAGCTGGAAAAAGTGGTATTGTCCCCCTTACCCGTTTTCCCTTAAAAGAAGACTTTCCTGTTCGTATTGCCGGTCAGGTTCCTGATAATAAGGCACTAAACAAAAAGTATCCATTCCTTACTGCCAGGCATCTAGCCAGTTGGAGCTCGCCGATCTTCAAATATGGAATGCTCACCGCTGCCCGGGCCCTTGAACGAAGTGGTCTTGAGATAACAGCGGAACTTGCTCCGCGTGTTGCCGTAACCTACAGTTCTGCCGTTGGTGGAATCGACGCTGTTTTAAATGCTGACAGACGGCTTCAGGCAGAGAACAAACTCCCCCCGCCATACGCAAATCCTAATTCCTGTATAAACATGGTTGGTGGCAAAATTGCCATCCAGACAGGAGCAAAGGGGCCCATTGTAACTCCCGTTACTGCGTGTGCCACAGGTCTTACTTCCATGATCATGGGATCCATGTTTCTGGCGCAGGGACGGGCAGATGTTGCCATTTGCGGAGCTGTTGATTTTGCGCTCGTTGAACCCATTGTTGCAGGTTTCTACACGATGAACGGAGTCTATATTCCAAAGGCAG
>DQVD01000405.1 GCA_015661935.1 Desulfocapsa sulfexigens
GTGCTGGTCACGGGACAGGTATAGAGATTGGGGATAGTCAATGATTGAATATATGAGCAAGCTGAGTTATCCTCCCAAATCAACTGTTTGTAAATTCCGGACAGTTCAAACTGAAGAAGTATATCATGGGTAATTATTCTGTTAGCTTTCCAAAATCACATAGATTGTATACTGTCCTTGACTTCCTGTTTAGATTTGTATTTTTTGTATAAATAGTTATACGTGCAGACAGGTCTACGATCGAGATCGGGTCAGGCTTGCCCCCTTTCCCCCTTTAGGTTTTCAAAGTTGGGTTACTACCGGTAATTATAACTTTTTTTATATCTACTTTCTTCTTACAATCGGTTTCAGCAACTCTTCCTCAGGTGGTATACAGGGGAGTACTTCTCCAATATATTCTTCGATGTCCATCAAATAAAATGAACTTTCTTCGTCTGCAAAACTTATGGAAATTCCGTCAGCCCCGGCACGCCCGGTACGTCCAATGCGATGTACATAATCTTCCGGCTCATAGGGAAGAGTATAATTAACCACATGGCTGATACCATCGATATGAATTCCCCGTCCGGCAACATCGGTTGCAACCATTACATGGATTCTTCCGTGTCGAAAACTCTCAAGGCGTGCAGTTCTCTTTTGTTGCGGGACATCACCCGTGAGCAGGGTGCAGTTAATACCATCCCGGCGCAGACGATCATTCAGCCTTTTGGCATCTCGTTTCATATTGGTAAAGATAATGACCCGATCACAGGCCTCACTCTGTATAATATTATATAAAACCAGATATTTTTCATCTCTGGTGAGCGTATAGACCACCTGTGTTACAGTTTCTACTGCCACATTATCAGCCTCGGTTTCCACTGAGACAGGCTTCACACACCACTGTGATGCCAAACGTGAGACTTCTTCGGTGATCGTTGCGGAAAACATCAGAGTCTGCCGCTTATCTCTATTTGGTGTTTTATGAATGATGGATCGTACATCCGGTATAAATCCCATATCAAGCATCCGATCTGCCTCATCGATCACCATGATCCCGGCCTCATGGAGATGTACTACCCGCTTGCGTGAGAAATCAAGCAGTCGCCCGGGTGTGGCAACCAGGATATCCACAGGCCGATCCCTGATGTTCTTCTGCTGACGCTCATAATCCGTACCACCATAGGCCTCTGCAACACGCATGGGTAGATATTTGGCTATTGCTCTGGCATCTTTTGCAATTTGAATCACAAGCTCTCTTGTTGGTGCAATGATGAGGGCTCGTGGGGTTCCATTTTTTCGTTTCTTCTGCTGGTCTTTAATTAATCGTGCAAAAATACCAATGAGAAACACAGCACTTTTCCCGGTTCCGGTGGAGGCCTTGCCAATCAGATCTTTTCCGGCAATAACATCGGACAGTGCTTTTTGCTGAATGGGTGTGCAGTATCTGAAGTTCAGATCTGCAATCCCGTGCATAAGACCTGCCGGGAGCCTGAAATCATGAAAGCGGGCTTTGCCCTCTTCCGGCTCTACGGGAAATTGTGCTACACTCCATTTTCTGTTCTTTTTGTTTCTGACAGGCTGAGTAGCAACAGGTTTACTTATGGCTTTTTCGGGTTGTTTTATCGCAACAGCCCGGGTTTCAACTTTTACAACTTCTTTAATGGATTTCATGAAAGTTGTTGTTGAAACAACCCCGCATTTTCGAATCGTACGAAGTCTTTTGCGTCTGTTCTGCCGTTGTAAGATTTGTCTTTTATTCATTTAGTTTGAGACCTTGCGTAGTATAGCAATCCCATCAGGGGTAAATTTTTCTTTTTCTGATAATTTAAATATATCAGAAACACTCATAAAACAGCCGAAAGCCACCTCTTCTTTCTGGAGTTGAAAAGGGCCATTGTGAACACAGGAAAAAATCCGCCCCCATACCCGGTTATCACCTTCTTCAAAATATTGATCAAAAAGAGGTGTGAAAGAAACACCATCAACCCCTAATTCCTCAGCAAACTCCCGTGCTGCTGATTCTTCGTAAGATTCTCCGGCAAGTACCACACCACCTGCTGCCACATCCCAGCACGATGGATAAAGATCCTTAGTGGCTGTTCGTTTTTGGAGGAAAAGTTCCTGCTGTTCATTAAAAACAAGAATATAAGAGGCGCGGTGGATTAATCCCTTCTCACGCATAATGCGTCTTGCCAATGTCTCTGTTTCCAGATTGTTACGATCAACAATCTGAATAATTTCTTCACCGGGATTATACATTGGGTTTGATTCCGGGCCGTTCACAATGTGGAGTGGGAATAGCTGGAGGACCATTAACCAGCATTTGAGCGATGGTCAGTTTTACCCGTGGATAGAGATGGAGTTTTTCTCCCATCAGCTCCCGTTCTACTCCCACCAGACGCTGTAAGAGTGGGGTTCGCTCCACGTGTGGCGCCTGGGAATCATGAACAAATTTCTTTTTTACAATTTCCTGACAGCGGAAACAGCCAGGAAAGTTCAAAGTCCGGCCATCTGGTCGCCGCATGGACGCTGGCACCCCGTGAGTTCGACACACCATAAGACGATGAGTGTATAAGGTGCAACGACCATCATCAATTAAGGGGCACATGACCTGGGGACGTTCACCTTTGGCCTCAGCCTTTGCACACTCCAGAATATACTGTTTAGAACGCTCCAATAATTCCTGCTGCCTGGATTCATCAAGCTCACGGAAGCCCTTCCAGAGATAAGCCCACTCAGTATAGGTGCGGTGAAGAAAATAAGAGTCACAACAGTTATCGGGGCAGCCATTACAACTAAAGTTCAGGCCTCTTGCCACCTCATCATAGTCGGATTCCATTGCTTCATAGATCCTGCGGATTTCTTCACTTAAGCCCTCGCTAAGTGTCACTTCTTTCATACTTCTTCCTCTTTAAAACATTGCACCTGATAAATCTCAATATCCGGATGGGAATTCTTCCAGGCAGTATCTGCCAGCCCTGCCTTGCGACACAGATGGCCCAGGAAAAGCTCAGGAGCAGGCAACTGCTCCCAGACCTGGGGTAAAAATGTGGCTCTGACTCCTCCAGGATTTAAAATTACCCCGTCTATTCCAGGCCTCAGTTTGCTGACAAGATCAGCACCATCCTGATATTCAAGTGTTTGCGGATGACTAAGCACCGAGATATCAATTTCCACATCTTCAAACTCAGCGGTAGTAAGTGGAGCAAAACGACTATCGTGAAAGGCAGCACTGATTGCATTTCGCTTTACGCCTGTCGCAACTGATTCGCTCGGTAAAAGATTACCGATACAACCACGTAAAACACCTTTAATTTTGAGCGTGACAAAGGTTCCATATTCGGCATCAAAAGCTGAATCCGTCACATCAACAGTTTCTGACTCAGAGCCCAGTCTTCCAGCAATTGTTTGTCTTGCAAGCCGCAATAAACTCCTGCCCTGTTCTGCTGTCAGCACATCATCCATATTACCACTCTACTCCGAGCATCAGGCAGTTAATCCCACTTCCAATTCCCAGCATGGCGCCCTTTTCGCCTGGACGAAAACAATCCTGTTCAATGGCCATGGCCATGGTGATGGGCGCGGACACGGAGCCTACATTGCCAAGAGTTTGCAGAGTTTCAAAATTCTTTTCCAAATCGATCCCTAACGTGTCAAAAAGGAGCCGCGCATGAGCCGTTCCCACCTGATGACAAAAGAACCTGTCAATATCAGTTGCGCTCCAACCGGAGATGCCGGCAAATTCCTGCCAGGTTGAATGGGCCGTTTCAACTCCCCGTATCAACAACTCCTCGGAATTGGTATTCATCAGGGTGGTTTCGGTTCCGCTCTGAGCTCCCTGACAGAGATCGGAATGTCTGGTATTGGCCTTCCATGCTCCCCTGATAAGACGCGGTTTATTCATGTCCGGTAAAAGATTACACATATAGAGGGCCACAGACCCTGATCCGATGGTAAGGGAAGCAAATGCTGGTTTAATCTTTTTTCTAGTCAGGCTTTCATCGTCCAGTAGTGCCTGAATTGTTGATTCCACGAGTTCTTCCGCAGTTTCACCAGCCACCACCAGCCCATTTTGCACATGTCCAAGCTCTATCATATTAGCCAGCATCACCATGCCGTCAAGGAAGCCTAAGCAGGCGTTGGAAAGATCAAAGAGCAGGCAGTCTTCTGATAACCCCAATTTGTTATGGACAAATGAGGCCGTGGCCGGCTCCATCATATCCCGTGATACCGAAGTAAAGATAAGACATTCTATTGAGGCGGGATCAAGATCGCCCTTATCAAGCACCGCCTGGCCGGCAAGCGCTGCTCCCTGACTTGGCCTGGTACCCGGCTCCCATAAGCGCCTTTCTTGAATGCCACTCATGAGTTCAAGCCTTCCAGCAGGCAATTTCAGCCGATCATAAAGAGGAGAAAGTCGCTCCTCAATCATATCAGAGGTCAATATGCGGGGCGGTAATTCATAGCCAAATGTATGAAGGCAAACTTTGGAGTAATGCATAATTATAATCGTTTTTCCTGTCTATCGTATATCTCATTTCACTCTTAACGCCGGCTAATCTAGCAGGTATGATCAAGGAATACAATGACTCGGCCGACCGATAAAAGCAATCTTTTCACCATTTACGACCTCCTGCAGGTAATTCGTACAATCACGAAGAGCCTTTTCACTGCAAGCATTTACAGATTTGTAAGAGTTGCGATAGCTTTTCCTGTCCGAACTGATATACATCTTACCGACTCCAATGCCCGTTGGATGGTCTTCATGTAGTGTACTAATCCTGATTCCTTCTACAGGTACAGTGCCATGGAGAGTGCAGTGGCGATGAAACCCTTTTCTCAAGTTCATTTTCACCTTTCAAAGTTCAATGCCTGTTCAATATCTTCAATAAGATCATCAACATGTTCTATCCCCACCGAGAGTCTCAACAGGGAATCTGAAATTCCCACTTTTTGGCGTTCATCAGCGGTCATATTTTCATGAGATGTCCGAGCCGGGGAACAGATAAGTGTCTCAACACCTCCGAGACTTACGGCACTGCGAATATGCTTTAATCGTGATAAAAACTCAGCTGTTTTATTCATACTGTTATCCAGCTCAAAAGACAGCATGCCACCATATTTTCTCATTTGTTTTTGTGCAATGGCATAACCATGAAAATTCTTCAGACCGGGATAATTCACCTTGTTGATTGCCGGGTGTTCATCCAGAAATTGCGCGATGCCAAGTGCATTATCCGATTGCTGCCCCACCCTCAGAGCCAGCGTTTTCAAACTTCTTTCCAGCAGATATGCTGTGGTAGCATTCAAACTGCCGCCAAGATGACAGGCTCTGGAACGAATGCGAGCGGCATGCTCTCTGGACGAAAGGGCCACACCGCAGCAGAGGTCACTA
>DQVD01000069.1 GCA_015661935.1 Desulfocapsa sulfexigens
CGATATCTTTTAAACATATCTTAGGGAGATGGAAAGAAACAATTAGCCAAATAATGCGCCGAATTTACGTTTGTCTTCGTCGTTGTGGCAATAAGCGCATAGCAGCACGATGTAACTATTGCTACAACAACGAAGACAGACGAAAAGGCAAGCAGGATTGGATAATGATTTCTTTCCAGCTCCCTTATCCACGGCTCCATCATTTGTGATATTTTTCACCAGCCTTAATCGTATACGCCCGATATAACTGTTCAAGAAGAAAGAGGCGTATCATATCGTGGGTGAAGGTCATCCGGGACAATGACAGTACAAGATCCGCCCCTGCCAGAACCTCAGAAGAATGCCCCGTGGGGCCGCCTATGAGAAATGCGGCCTGTTTGCGCCCTTCCTGCTCCCAGCGTGAGATAAGGTCGGCAAGCCCTTCTGAACTCACTTGTTTACCACTGGAATCAAGTACGACCCTGAGCGTTGCCGAAGGAAGCGATCCGAGTAGAACACGTCCCTCTTCCTTCCGTTCCTGCTCCTCTGTCCAGCTTTGCTTTCTTTTAACTTTTAAAATACTGACATTCAGGGCAGTATAATGTTTTAAACGACTGGAGTATTCTTTAATTCCCTGGTCAATAAAAGAGTCCCTGGTCTTTCCAAGAAATGGCAATTCAAGCTTCATTATTTCAGCAGTGAATGATGGTCTGTTCGTCTACGAGTTTCTGTAGTTTACGACAAAATTCCTCATAAGAAATCTCAGTGTTTATTCCGGGACAGGATTCACTGATAGTCTTATAATTGTTTTCATCAGTCAGCATTGATGGATGCAGCGGCCATTGAGCGCATCTCCATGGACGTCCCTTATGAACGGTACATCCTTCATCGTAAAAAATGCAATGCCCATCAACTGTCTTCATCTGTACAACATTGCCGGTCACTCGCCAGTACTTCTCTCTTACCTCATCAACGGAAAGTCCAAGAGCTTCAACCATTCGCTTCTGATCTTTTTCGTCCAGTGAGACTGTTGTTTCTCCATGACAGCAATAGCCGCACTGTGCACACGTAAAGATATCTTTTGTTTTTGCCATTTTTATATTTTAAATCATGTATATTTTAACGGGGACTTATGCAATCAGGCATTTCCAATATAATCCTGATAAGTGGAAATATCTATTCCATAAAGAGCCGCAGCCCGTTTCCATTTCTCATCATCAGGAACATCAAAAATAATCGAATCCTCTGCAGGAATTGTGAGCCACCCCTGGGAGACAAGTTCCTGTTCAAGTTGTCCAGGCCCCCACCCCGCATAGCCTATTGCAAAGATAAACTTTTTCGGCCCTCGACCATAGGCGATGTCCTCAATAACCTTCGTGTTTCTAGAGAGATACACTGTAGAACTGATCTCAATATGATGATCGATAACGTAATCTGATTGATGAAGAATAAAAGCAGAATTTGGCTCCACTGGTCCGCCCGTATAAATTGGAGCAATTAAATCTTCTGGCACAGGTAGACCATTAGTAATAAATACTTCTTCTAAAGAGAGCTGAGGATTTGGTTTGTTAATTGCTATCCCAACCGCCCCTTCAAAGCCGTGAGAACAGATATAAATCACCTGTTCTGAAAACCGCGGATCAGGCATTTGGGGTGTGGATAATAAAAATGATCCTGTTAATGAATCTATTATCGGTTTTTTAGACTGTTCCATTGAATTATACCTTTTTGAAGACAAAACAGCAGAAGGGACTTTTACACACTAACAGATCTATTTGATTATGGTCAAGAAGTGTTAAATATTCACAGCAAATTTCAATTTTCATTTATATTTCTTTCCAGCCTCATTTTGCTCTATGTTTTACAGCCTGAATTTGCTACTCTGGAAAATAAGTAAACAGCTGTCAAAGGTATCTTAAGATTAGGGGTTATCCATGGAAATGAAAGAACAAATCGACCGTCTCCTCCGTGCAGAACATTACGACCCTTTTCAAGTTCTGGGGGTACATTTCACAGACAAAGGAAAGCACCCTGCTGCAACCATCCGCTGTTTCCAACCAAGTGCCAGGTCAATAACACTGCTTATCGATGATCAGGAAATCCCTATGAAAAGGGTGCGGGACGAAGGCATATTTGAGGCTTGCGTTGATCGTGAAAAGATCAATGATTCTGATCTGGATCCTTACACTTACCAGTACAAGATCATTTATAACGACGGCAATGAGCAGACTGTTAATGATCCATACAGGTTTATGCCCATCTTGAGTGAAGAGGACAGGTACCTCTTTAATTTTGGTACCAACTATGAGCTATATAACCATATTGGTGCCCATCCCGGCATGTATTCACAAATCCGGGGTACCATCTTTCGTGTCTGGGCACCATCTGCCACCCGAGTTTCAGTTATTGGAAATTTTAACAGTTGGGATGGCAGGGTAAATCCCATGCGAAGCCTTGGTAACTCCGGAATATGGGAACTCTTTCTTCCGGGAATTGGTGAAAATGAAATTTACAAGTTTGAAATCCGTACTACTCAGGGTGAGCTCCTTGAAAAATCTGACCCTTTTCAATTTTTTGGTGAATTTCGACCCAAAACTGCTTCCATGGTTCACTATCTCGACCACTACCAGTGGAAAGATCAGGAATGGCAGGAATCCAAGAAAAGCGCGAATCCATACGAAAACGCCCTGTCTATTTTCGAAGTACATCCCGGATCATGGCAACGCGATCCTAAAAATCCGGATCGCTTTCTCACTTTTAAGGAACTTGCCGACAAACTTATCCCCTATGTTAAAAAGCTTGGATTTACCCATATTGAGCTTATGCCTGTCATGGAACACCCACTGGATGAGTCATGGGGCTATCAGATAACCGGCCCGTTCAGCATAACCAGCAGGTACGGAACTCCCGAAGACTTTATGTTTTTTGTGGATTGCTGTCATGAGGAAGGAATTGGTGTAATTCTGGATTGGGTTCCTGCGCATTTTCCTAAAGATGCACATAGCCTGGCCCGGTTTGACGGCACAGCACTCTTTGAACATGAAGACCCCAGAAAAGGTGCTCATCCTGAATGGGGAACTTTTATTTATAATTATGGCCGTAAGGAAGTGAGTAATTTTCTTATCGCCAATGCTCTATTCTGGATTGACAAGTACCATATAGACGGATTGCGGGTTGATGCCGTAGCCTCCATGCTTTATCTCGATTATTCAAGAAAAGAAGGAGAATGGCTGCCAAATAACCATGGTGGCAGAGAGAATCTTGAAGCCATTGAATTTATCAAACATCTCAACTCAATTGTGTACGATCGTCATCCCGGGACACTGATGATTGCTGAAGAATCCACGAGTTTCTACGGTGTCTCAAAACCAGCTGATGCTGGCGGCCTCGGATTCGGTTTTAAATGGAATATGGGCTGGATGAATGACATACTCGACTATTTTGAGAAAGATCCAATTTACAGAAGATTCCATCACAACAGTCTTACCTTTTCCATTATGTATGCCTTTTCCGAAAACTTTATTCTGCCGCTGTCACACGATGAAGTTGTACATGGAAAAAAATCACTACTCGACAAAATGCCCGGAGATCTGTGGCAAAAATTTGCCAATCTCAGACTCCTGTTTCTCTGTATGTGGATGCATCCCGGAAAGAAACTTCTTTTTATGGGCAATGAGTTTGGTCAATGGCGTGAATGGAACTGCAAGCAGAGCTTGGATTTCCATCTTTTGCGCGAAAATGAATTGCATAATGAAATGCTGACATTTTTTGAAAAGCTTAACGCTCTATACAAAAATAATGCAAGCCTCTGGGAGTTGGATTTCAGCCAGGAAGGATTTCAGTGGATGGATCTCGAGGATCGGGAGAATTCTATCATCACTTATGCCCGCTACGCTAAAAATCGTGATGACCATCTGGTGTGTTTGTTAAACTTCACTCCCCAGACGTTCTATGGATATAAAATGGGTTTACCGACAGGATCAAATTATGAACAAATATTCTGCTCAGATCAGAGCCGGTTTGGCGGGAGTGACGCAGCAAACAAAACCATATATAAAACTATTGCAGAACCTTATGCACAGGCACAATTCCATGCAAATGTTACGGTTCCACCACTTGCTGGTATTGTTTTAAAACCTTGCTAACTTTCTCCATATTACCTTTATTAAGGATACGAATACTATGAGCACACAACAACCGACCCAAGCAACGGGTGATAAAACAAGGCAAGCACTGACTGAGCTTTCTGATCTGCACCAGCAACACCCTAAAAAGAGTCGTCAATCACTCCTGCAACAGGTTGCAATAAAGTACAACCTGACTCCCAAAGAATGTGAATTCCTGAATAGAAATTTTCTGGACGTAAACCAAGATGCTTGCCAGCACCCATAAGTCTGCTTATTGTCAGGAGAGTTGTTCAACTGTCTGGAGCCAACTCCTCCGGACACCAATTCCAACTCATAGTCAAAGGGATAAAAATGGACGATTACCAAACACTTCTCGCAACACTTGCACTTACCATGGGTTCCGCATGGGCGGCAGGAATCAACCTTTATGCCACAATAGCTATACTTGGTACACTTGGCCTGACCGGCAATATGGTTCTACCGGAGCAATTAATGGTTTTGCAAAACCCAATGGTTATTGGTGCTGCCGCCTTAATGTATCTCGTGGAATTTTTTGTCGATAAAACGCCTGGAGTTGATACCGGATGGGATACTATTCACTCACTTATTCGTATCCCTGCTGGAGTTATGCTGGCTGCCGGAGCAGTAGGTGATGTAAACCCTGCAATGGTTATTACTGCCGGAATCCTTGGTGGTGGTGTTGCGGCTACTACTCACAGCATCAAGGCCGGAACCAGGGTACTCATCAATACATCCCCCGAACCCTTTTCAAACTGGACAGCATCTGTAGTTGAAGATTTGGCTGTTATTGGTGGAATATTTGCCATGCTCCACTATCCGCTGGCCTTTCTTGTTTTCTTTGTGGCTTTTGTTCTCACTGCCATCTGGATTCTTCCGAAAATCTGGGCTGGAGTGAAAATAGTTTTTCAAACAGTTGTTGGCTTCTTTTCAGGAAAAACACCTCAGGGACCAAAGCCTCCCGAAACCGTAACTACTCCAAAAGAGTTGCCTTTTCCTTAGGACTTGGTTCCCACGCGGGAGCATGGGAACCAAATCAAGGCACTTATCCAGCTCAG
>DQVD01000036.1 GCA_015661935.1 Desulfocapsa sulfexigens
AACTTAGATCAAACCGAGGTGAAACAAAATCGCCACGGGTTGTAATCATTATCTTCATACTATTACCACTTGCTTCCTAGGCCATTTTGTATTTTTTCAGTTTTCGCCAAAGAGTCGTCCTGCCCCACCCTAAAATTTCTGCTGCCTGTTTCCTGTGCCCGCCACTCTTTCGTAATGCATTGAGAATCAATTCTTTTTCAATTTCTGTCCAACTCCCTGCCATGGAGTTTGCGGCCTGTGCTGGAATTGTTACTGGCCTTTGCTCTTCCTGTTGATCCATGGTTGGATCCCTGTATAATGGTGGTGCAGGAGAAGGCTCCAAAGGTTTAAACAAATATAATGGCAGATCTTTTAACTCTACAGCCTTTCCCTGACAAATATTTGCAGAATACTCTGCTATATTTCTTAATTCCCGAACATTTCCGGGATAGGAATATTCGTTCAGGACATCAATTGCTTTTGGTGTAAACTCTGTGACATCACGCCCAAGTTTTGTACTGAACTGTCTTAAGAAATGATCCAGTAATAATCGAATATCTCCTTCACGTTCACGAAGAGGCGGTGTATGTAGATGCAAGACATTTAAACGATAAAATAAATCTTCTCTAAAACGTCCCTGCTGAACGTCTTGCCTGAGCGATCTGTGTGTTGCGGCAATGATACGAACATCTACTTTTACTTTTTTATTTCCTCCCACAGGATAAAATTCCTGATCATCAAGTACAGAAAGTAATATAACCTGCAATGGAAGAGAAAGATCACCAATTTCGGTAAGAAAGATTGTTCCCTTGTGTGCCAGACGAAACATACCAGCATTTTCAGTAACAGCACCGGTGAAAGCACCTTTCACATGGCCAAAAAGCTCAGACTCAAGCAGAGCTTCAGGTAGTGCGCCACAGTTGACCTTAATAAAAGGCTGTCTGGCTCGTTGTGATGATTTATGTAAGGCTTCCGCAATCAAATCTTTTCCGGTTCCGGTTTCTCCGGTAATCAGCACTGAGGCATCAGTTCTTGCAAGAACAGCCATCAATTCAAGGACTTTTTCCATCTTTGAACTATGCCCAAGGATTTCAGTTCTGATAGATTGTTCCTGGTGACTTAACTTTTGCTCTTTTACAACAGAACTGTCCTCTAAAACAATGAGCACACCAGAAGCCTGTCCCTGTCCATCATTCAACCGGGTTACTGTAAAATGAATAGGAATTTTCTTTCGACGCCGGTTGATAATATTTCCATCAACAGAGACTGAGTCTCCACTTTCCAAAACTTCTTTGCAAATCAGATTTTTGGAGCCAAAGTTTGTTCGGAGAATAAATTCGGCATAGACACCTTTTGCCTCATCGGTGACATAGCCGGTTATTGCCTCAAGAAAACGATTCATCTTAAGGATGCAGAGGTCGGTTCCTAAAATGGCGATACCATGGGGAATACCATTTAACAACTCACCAATCTCTGAAACATTCTGAAGTACAGACTCTATCTTCATTTTTGTTCACTTGATATAATCACTGCTTTAAAAAAACTTCGTTTCATCTTGAAACACAATGTACTGTTTTTTTCGTTTCACGTAACTATATTTCTCCTAAAGTGCCCGATCACGCAATGGAAACAACGTGACCGGGAATGAGAAGCTGTATAAAGATTAATTATTTAAAAGAATCGTCCATTTACGAAGAAATGGGTCGCGATACTGGCAAAATATCCAAGAGCAATTACCGGCATCCATTTCATATGTCCGCCAAAGGTGTACATTCCACGAGCCTGTCCCATAAGTGCCACTCCTGCAGCAGAGCCAATTGAAAGCATACTGCCGCCAACACCAGCAGTGAGTGTAACCAATAGCCATTGTCCCATGGACATCTCAGGCTCCATGGAAAGAACTGCAAACATAACAGGGATGTTATCGACAATGGCCGAAAGAAAACCAACCAGGACATTCGCAGTTGTCGGGCCCCAGCTGACATACATTATCTGTGAAACCACAGCCAGATAGCCAATAAAACCAAGACCACCGACGCAGAGAATTACTCCATAGAAAAACATCAAGGTATCCCACTCGGCCCGTGCAACACTTCGGAACACATCAAAAGCCACCACATCACCAAGACGTTCCTCTGCTTTTTCAGGATCATAGTCAGGATGATCTTCTGCATTTTTATGGGTTTTCTTCAGGTAATAACCATATAGTTTCAAATAAGAAAGACCGGTCATCATTCCCATCATAGGTGGAAGATGCAGGAAGTTATGAAAACTGACCGCAGTTGCAATAGTCGCCAGAAAAAGACCAATGACTACCAATGCACCACGTTTCAGTTTAACATCTACTTCACAGGTTGCAGGTTCGACTTTAGGTACTGCAAAACTCATAATTACAGCAGGAACAATCCAGTTCACGACAGAGGGAATAAAAAGGTTGAAAAAGGTTCCAAAACTAACAATCCCTTTTTGCCAGACCATAAGAGTCGTAATATCTCCAAATGGACTAAAAGCTCCACCGGCATTGGCCGCAACAACAATATTAATACAGGCTAGACTAACAAACTTAACGTTCCCCTTGCCAATGGCCATAACCACAGCACACATGAGCAGTGCCGTGGTCAGATTGTCTGCTACAGGCGAAATGAAAAAGGCAAGAACACCTGTTAACCAAAAAATCTGACGCAGGGAAAATCCGGCACTAACCATCTTGACTCGAAGGGTTTCAAAAATCTGTCGTTCCTCCATGGCATTAATATACGTCATGGCCACTAACAGAAAAAGGAAGAGTTCGGCATATTCAAGGATATTGTGGCGCACTGCAATCTCAGCAGCATGGGTAAAACCATGAGTGGTATAAATCCAGCCAATAATACCCCATATTATACCAGCAGCCAGTAGCACTGGTTTGGACTTACGCATATGAGTGTATTCTTCTGCCATAACAAAACCATAGGCAACAGCAAAAATAACCAATGACAAATACCCAACCCAGTGGGTTGTGAGGTCAATATGGTTTCCGCCTGCTCCACCTGACGCCATGGCCAACCCTGGAATACCCAGCAACACAAAAAGTTGTAAAAATAGTTTGCAAGATGCTTTTATCAAAACATTCTCCCTTCTTCAGAGCGTCAAATAAATACTTATTTGCCTCCACTCGTGAAATTATTTTTTACATTTTTCAAATTCAATTTTGGAAGTGAATACTATTCATTTCAGAGTATGCACTGCCAAAAATAATTTTTGTGATTGTTCCAAATTGACATGCAGGCTGTCTAACACAACCTGCATGTCTCTTCAAAAAAAAGCCCGACCTTACATCATTTTAGGAACATATATCTCCATTCCCATTATGGGCCAGATTACAGCAACCGCAAGCCAGGTAACCAGCATAAGAATTACACTTGCAGGAAGTCCCCACAAGAAGAACTCAGCAGTGGTAAACTGTTTTGAATTGTAGGCAATCGCATTGGGTGCTGCACCAACCAGCAACAGAAACGGCATACCGGCAACAACGAGTGCGGAGAAAAGAATAACCTCACCACCAACTCCAAGATACGGAGCAATAACCAGTGCAACCGGCAAAGAGATCGCGATGGCTGCCACATTCATAATAAAGTTAGTCATCATCATTACAAAGAAAGCCATTCCAAGGATAAAGACGATTGGAGGCGAAGTTTGAAAAAGTACCAGCCAATTTACAGCCATCCATTTTGCAGCTCCAGTTTCCCAGAGACAAAAACCAATGGACATGGCACCAGCAAAGAGCAGGATGATGTTCCAGGGAATCTCCTCAAGGTCATCAACATCAAGGATGTTAAAGAGGAAAAAACCAATGGTAGAACAGAGCAAAATGCCTGTTTTATGTAATCCTGCAAGTGCCGGGATGAAATTTTTAAGAGCAATAACAAGAATTGTTAGAATAACAATGGATGCAGTTATAACTTCTTTTCTACTCCAGCTACCAAGTTCGATATACATTCTGCTGGCTTTTTCTTTCAAACCAGGAATTCGTGAACGTTCAGGTTTGAAAAAGACCATGAAAAATCCCCAGAGTACAAAGGTCATAATCCAACCAATCGGGAACATGTACCATGTCAGCTGAAAGAAGCTGATATCTACATTCATGATGTCTTTATAAAATCCAAGGGCAACAGCACCACGCGCTGCACCAAGCAGGGTAACGATACTACCGGCTCCTGCAACATAGGCCATACCAATAAAAATCCCCTTACCAAACTTAGTTGGTTCATCTTCATCAGAATAAAGAGCATGTATGGCCATGAGCAATGGAAACATGGTGGCAGCAACTGCCGTATGGGCCATCACATGGGTGAGTGCTGCAGTCATAACAAAGCAGCCCAGATAGATCATGCTGGTTTTTTCCCCAACAATGGAAAGCATCTTGTAGGCAATACGTTTAGTCAGCCCGGTTTTGGTAAAAACCATACCAATAACAATGGAACCAAAGATAAAGAGAACAGAAGGATCCATAAAATCTTTAAAGGCTACTTTGGGATCACGAATCATGAAAAGTGCCTGAAGCACACCAATGGTTAAACTTGTAACACCGATGGGTACAACTTCAAAAACCCACCAGGTAGCGGCAAGTAAAAACACACCAATTGCGCCTTTGGCCTGTTGATTCAGAACAAAATGTTCACCCATGGGATCAATGGCATCGGGCCAGGGTGGGCAGTAATAGACAAAACAAAACAGTCCTATACCTAGAAACATAAACACAAGCCGTTTCCAATTAAACGGTTCTTGAGCCTCAAGGAAGCTTATTGTTGAAGTCTCTGCAGTCATAAGTATATCCTCTTATTAACTTATATTTTTTTTAATCAGCTATGGCACAATAGGTAGTGCATATCGAGTTAAAGATTTTCTCAAGACATAGCATACCGACAATATTATCTTCATCTGTCACCGGAACATTAAAATCGTTTTGGTGTGACATCATGACCAGAGCCTTCAAAATGTTTGTGTCAGCAGGAAGTGAAAACTCAATGGGTTTCAGAAGAGACTTAATTGGCTTTAGCTGATTTTTTCCGCAGGTCGTAAAGGTCGAGTCTTCATACAAAAATGCAAGATTAGGGAAATCATCCCCTTTTCCTTCAAACTTACCACCTGTACTTACATCAACTAAACACGGTATCAATCCATGCATAATCTCGACAAGAGAGAGTTTACCAACGAGATTATTTTTATCATTTAGCACTAACAATACAGCCGCACAAAGATTGCCCTGCTCTTCTCTACGAAATGACTTTAATGTCTGTATCGCCTCTAATAAGGTTTGGTTTTCATTCAAATGCGGGTAGTGATCCAGGGGGGTGATAATATCACTTACCACAGATATTTCTTTGTTCGCCATGTTCTCCTCCTTTCCAGTTTTCTTCTTACTAATTGCCTATAATTTGTGGCTCAAATCAATGGGTAAATCTCACCTATTCGGA
>DQVD01000230.1 GCA_015661935.1 Desulfocapsa sulfexigens
CGTCGGCCATTATCAAACAGAACATCAACAGCTTCCTGTAACATTCGCTTTTCATTACGAATGATAATATCAGGAGCATCAAGTTCAAGAAGGCGTTTTAAACGATTATTACGATTAATTACCCGACGATACAAATCATTGAGATCGCTGGTGGCAAAACGTCCACCTTCAAGAGGTACAAGTGGACGAAGATCTGGTGGTAATACTGGTATCACCTGAAGCACCATCCACTCTGGACGATTACCGGAATCACGGAATGCCTCAATAACATAGAGACGTTTTCCATATTTCAGACGTTTGGTCTTTGAATTCGTGGTAGCCATCTCTTCACGCAGGGTCTTGGAAAGTTGCACAAGATCCTGAGCAGCAAGCATTTCATGAATCGCTTCAGCACCTATACCTACCACAAATTCTCCGGGATGCTCTTCGCGCATCTGGCGATATTGTTCTTCAGTAAGCAATGTTCCAACAGGTACAGCTTCGGTATCTGAATGTGTTACAGCATACTGCTCAAAATAGAGCACTTTTTCCAGCTGTTTCAAAGTAAGATCGAGTATTGCACCAATTTTGGAGGGTAAGCTTTTTAAAAACCAGATATGGGCAACGGGGGCTGCAAGGCTGATATGACCAAGACGCTCACGACGAACTTTGGACTGAATGACCTCAACCCCGCATTTCTCGCAGACCACACCACGATGTTTCATACGTTTATACTTTCCGCAGTTACATTCGAAATCCTTAACAGGGCCAAATATTTTAGCACAGAAAAGTCCATCTCTTTCAGGCTTAAATGTACGGTAATTTATGGTTTCAGGTTTCTTTACCTCACCATGCGACCAATCCATGATCTTTTCAGGTGAAGCAAGAGAAATCTTAACTTTATTAAATTTAACTGGACCTTTCGGTTTTTTAAAAAAATTGAATAGTTCTTCCACGAAAGTACATCCCCTTCAGTATAGGGTTGACAAAGAGAATAGAGTTAATTTTACAATCAGTAGATAAAAAATAGATCTAACTGATAATTCTCCTCGTATTATATTTTACAGCAATAAAAGTTTGATAGTGCTCCTGACAGGAACATTATTCGACCTGCTCATAGTAGCTTTTTCCCATATGGGCAGGACTGAATGTTCGCAAGTTAGTGCAGATTTACTTTTACACTATTCGAGTAGTTCCATATCTAAACAAAGCCCTTTAAGTTCTTTCACAAGCACGTGAAAGGATTCAGGAAGTCCTGTTGTAAGAAAGTTATTACCCTTAACAATGCGTTCATACATGGTGGTTCGACCTTCCACATCATCGGACTTGACAGTCAAAAATTCTTTCAATGTATAGGCAGCACCATATGCTTCCATTGCCCAAACTTCCATTTCACCAAGTCGCTGGCCACCAAACTGCGCTTTTCCACCAAGGGGCTGCTGAGTCACCAATGAATAAGGGCCTGTTGAGCGAGCATGGATCTTATTGTCAACCAGATGATGGAGTTTAAGCATATACATAATACCTACTGTCACCTTGTTTGTAAAAGCATCTCCAGTGAGCCCATCGTAGAGTTGACTCTGTCCAACTTCATCAACACCTGCTTCAACGAGTAATTTACGAATTTCAGATTCTGGTGCTCCATCAAATACAGGAGTAGCAACATGGATGCCGTTATAATGTTTACGACACCAGTCAAAGAGTTCAGCATCACTCATGTCATCGGTAATCTTTTTGTATTCCTCTTTAGAATACACAGCTTGCATCTTGGTTTTGATTGCATCAACCTCTTTGGCCTGTGCCAAATCTGAAAGCTGTTTACCAATTTTTTTGGCAGCAAAACCAAGATGAACTTCAAGTACCTGACCTACATTCATACGAGACGGTACACCCAGAGGATTCAAAACAATATCTACGGTGGTGCCATCAGCAAAAAACGGCATATCCTCTTCAGGGAGGAGTCTTGAAACAACACCTTTGTTTCCATGGCGACCAGCCATTTTATCACCAACAGAAAGTTTTCGTTTAGTGGCAACATAGACCTTAACCATTTTGACAACGCCTGGAGGAAGATCATCACCCTTCTTCATACGGGAAATAATTCCATCGTACCGTTCTGCAATCAGTTTCTTCTGTTTTCCATATCTGTCATAGGCTGCTTCAATTTCATCTGTAAATTTTGATTTTTCGGAAAAATCAATTTCTCCAATTTTGGCAAAGCCCACTTTCTCTGCAAATTCAGCCTTCATCTTCTTGCCAAGTTTAACAAGAACATGACCGTCTTTATCACATACATCTTGTTTAACAGTACGACCTTCCATAAGTTCACCAAGCTCACGGCACACACCACGTTTTAAGCTGGCAAGCTCATCAAGTTTGTCTTTTTCAAGACTCTCTATCTCCATATCTTCAATCATGAGGGATCGTTCATCTTTATCAACCCCCTTCCTGGAGAAAACCTTAGCATCAATGACAACACCTTCAACTCCAGGAGGCACGCGCAGAGAAGAATCTTTTACATCCTGTGCCTTTTCACCAAAGATGGCACGGAGAAGTTTTTCTTCAGGAGAAAGCATAGACTCACCCTTTGGAGTAACCTTACCAACTAGAGTGTCGCCAGCCCGAACATCAGCACCAATTCGAACGATTCCAGAATCATCCAGATTACGCAATGTTTCTTCACTTACATTGGGGATATCACGAGTAATTTCCTCTTTGCCTAATTTGGTGTCTCGGGCCACGGTCTCAAAGACTTCAATATGAACAGAAGTAAAAGTATCTTCTTTGAGCAGCCTCTCATTAATAAGAATGGAATCTTCGAAATTAAATCCACGCCAAGGCATAAAGGCAATGGTCACATTCTTACCAAGAGCAAGCTCTCCTTCTTCGCAGGAGGGGCCGTCTGCCAAAACTGTTCCCTTGGTCACTCGCTCTCCTGGAAGGACAAGTGGATTTTGCGTGAAACAGGTGTTCTGATTGGATTTTTTATATTTGGACAGTCGATAGACACCAACTCCTGTATCAAAGCCATCGACTCCGGGGTGATCATAACGAACAACAATGCGGTTTGAATCAATTTCTTCAACCACACCTTTGTCTCCTGCCAGCAAACATGCACCAGAATCTCTTGCCACATACCGTTCCATGTTAGTACCAACAAGTGGAGCAGCAGTGATCATAAGCGGTACAGCCTGGCGCTGCATATTTACTCCCATAAGTGCACGGTTGGCATCATCATTTTCAAGAAATGGAATAAGTGATGCAGCAATACTGACAAGCTGATTAGGGGCAATATCCATATAACTGACCTGATCAGCATTAACAGTTACAACCTCTCCCTCATCACGAACGATCAGTCGTTCATCTATAATTTTATTATTACTAAGTTTTATAGCTGCAGGGGCAATAAATTGTTTCTGCTCCTGCAGTGCACTCAAATACTTCACTTCATCAAGTACGATACAATCCTCTACTTTTCTGTAAGGTGTTTCAATGAATCCATAGGGATTTACACGAGCGTAAGTGGCAAGCGACACAATGAGCCCAATGTTTGGCCCCTCAGGTGTTTCTACAGGACAAATACGTCCATAATGTGTTGGATGAACATCACGCACTTCAAAACCGGCACGCTCACGTGACAGTCCACCAGGACCTAGAGCAGAAAGACGACGTTTATGAGTCACCTCTGACAATGGGTTGGTTTGATCCATGAACTGTGACAACTGGGAAGTTCCGAAGAATTCTTTAATAGCTGCAGAAATTGGTTTAGGATTTACCAGGTCATGAGGCATCATGGTTTCTACTTCCTGCAGAGTCATACGCTCCTTGATGGCACGTTCCATACGGATAAGTCCCATACGATACTGGTTTTCAACAAGCTCACCAACAGTACGCACACGACGATTACCAAGATGATCGATGTCGTCAACATCTCCCTGGCTATCCTTGAGACGAACCAGAAAAAGTACAGATTCAATTATATCATCTTTAGTAAGTGCGCGATGATCGATATCCGTATCAAGACCTAAGCGTGCATTGATTTTGTACCGACCGACTTCTGACAGATCATAGAGATCTTTATTAAAGAAAAGATTATTGAAAAATGTTTTGGCAACCTCTATGGTTGGAGGACTTGATGGTCGCAGGCGACGGTAAATTTCAAGTATTGCCTCTTCACTTGTATTTACTTTATCGAGCGCCAAAGTTTTACGAAATGCTTCGGAATACGTAATACCATCAATATAAAGTATCTCGAATTCATCAATTCCAGCTTCTGCCAGAGAATCAAGTATGGTCTCAGTAAGTTCATTATTCCCGGCAGCAAGGAGTTCTCCAGTTTCTGGCTGTACCACATCAGTTACCAGAAATTTCTCAAGAAGATTTTCTTTTGAGATTCTCAGGAATTCTACATTGGCCTTAACAAGCCTTTTGCATAGTGCCTTACCGAACTTCTTTCCTGCTTTCCCAAGAATATCACCACTTGCAGGATCAACAAGATCGTACTCAAGACGCTGTCCCTGAACAGTTTCCTGAGAA
>DQVD01000398.1 GCA_015661935.1 Desulfocapsa sulfexigens
CAATCCTTGTTCTGCCCGAGTGTGTAGTAGCAGAAAATATATTAAGGTTGCTACGCCTTAGTGAATGGGACGTCCAAAAATTCTTTGGCATAACAACCTGAGCCTTCTATTCCTTTTTTAGAAATTCCTCAACTCCAGCGTCAACCAGAGCATATCCTGCAGAGACCAGAACCACTTTCCATAAATCTGAAAGCCACCATCTCCTTGCCGAATTCCCATAGGTAAGAAACGGGGACAACGCGTTGCAGAGATCGTGGAAAAGTCGACATGGTAGAACAGGTTGCCATCATGTCACTAAAATATGAAGGTATTAAAAATTTCCGCGCACTTCATCCGGAATAGTCAGTTGGCTTATCATCAACTAACCCTGTTCAGGAAGAAAGGCAGTTCACTGGATAAGTGTCTTATCAGAAAATTTCTTTGAAAAAACAAGAAATTGTTCTGTAAGGCACTAAGGCGGTTGGCAGGATATCTGATCTTGACTTGGATTTTCTTGCCATTAATATGGCTCCAGCGGAAACTGCTTTTATCCGGTGTATCCAGTCAACCGCCAAACAGGTTTATGTGTGGACAGTGAATGATCAGATCTCCATGTCCCGCATGATCTCGATTGGTGTGGATGGCATCATTACAGATGACCGGCATTGCCCCATAAAGTACGAACAACAACTGGAGAGTTGAACCCTGTGGAGCGGCTCCTGCTGCATACCACTGTGTTGTTAAAAACTCCAATACCTCAGCAACTTTATCGTGATAAATCCCCATGAAACGTTTGATGATGAAATTAATATTCGTTATAATTGCCATTCTGCCTGCACTGTTCATTCTCTTTGCTTTGCGGGATAACAATAGCGAATCAGTAATTGCTCTGCTTTCTGATGCCGATTCTCTGGAGCGCCACCTTGAAATGGAGCGCCAGGAAAAGCTGCAGGCTGTGAAAAGTAATCAAAAAAACATTCTTACAGAATTCACCAGCGATGGCTGCAGTGGCGGGCTTACAGCAGGATGGGAATTTCTTGCGGCTAAGGTTCCAAAATTCCGGAATACTTACGGAATTAATCCACCCTGGCAGTCATGTTGTGAAGCGCATGATCTCGTGTATCATGCAGCAGGGCTACGGACAGACACAGCAGACTTGAGCTTTGAGACACGCCGGAAAGCGGATCTGGATTTAAAGGCTTGTGTTATCAGGATCGGTGAACAACGCAGTCCTCTGCTGATAAAAGAATACAATGTTTCAGAGACAGATGTGAAAACTATTTACCAGGGCATTGCCAATTTAATGTACGGGGCAGTACGCATTGGCGGAATGCCCTGTACTAATCTTCCCTGGCGTTGGGGCTATGGCTGGCCAGAGTGTAAGTAAATAAAACGTAAGTACCGAATCTTTTCACGGTCCTACTCGATTACGTGAGATGACCACGCTGCACCAATCGGCCTGTAAAATATCCGGCACCCTGTAAACAATTACAAGACCGGCGCTTATTGACAATAACCGTTCACCAGACATCAAAATTTGCTGTAAACCTAGTGCTGTAGGCATTTTCCAGTACCTCAGTAAGCGCTTATCCCATGAGTAGTTACAATAATACAATACCATAACAATCATCGGAGAATATATATGAACATAAAACATTCCATTCTGGGTCTCTTCATCTTCACCCTGATCGGCCAAACGGCCTGGGCTGGACGTGCCGCCTTAAAATCTATCGCCACTGAACCTTATGCATCTGCTTTTGTCCTCGATGCGGACACTGGAGAAACACTCTTTTCAAGGAATGCTGATGCTCCTGTTTATCCAGCAAGTACCTTAAAACTCATGGTTCTTCTGGTAATCCTTGATCGTGTCGAGCAGGGAACATTGCAGCTTGATGAGATGGTTCAAGTTACAGTGGAAGCCTATAAAATGGGTGGTTCACAGGTATATCTTGACCCGAAAGAACAGTTTCCCCTCGAAGATTTACTCTACGCCCTGATGATCCAGTCAGCCAATGATGCAGCTGTTGCCCTTGCAAGCCATGTGGCAGGCAGTAAAGATGCATTCGTTGCCTTGATGAATGAAAAAGCGAAGGAATTGGGCATGAAAAACACCACCTTCCACTCCGTTCATGGGCTGCCTCCAGCAAAGGGGCAAAAGGTTGATGTAACCACTGCCCGGGATTTTGGAATCCTCAGCCGTAATTTAAGTACACGCCCTGAAGTTTATAAATATACGGGAACCAAGATGAGAGATTTCCGGAATGGAAAGTTTATCATGCGTACTCACAATCATCTTCTTGACGAAGTAGATGGGTGTGATGGATTCAAAACAGGATATTTCACCAAGGCCGGATTTTCCATTGCTGCCACAGCCAAAAGAAACGGTGTACGAATTATAGCAATTGTCATGGGCAGCAAAAACCGTAAAGTTCGGGATGCGAAAGCCATTGAACTCTTGAATATGGGCTTTGCGAAAGTTCCAGCTAGGGCGGAAGCGGTAATGGCAATCACTGAGACAATTCCTGCTAAACAAAAAGATGCCGCCACCTCCAGGCAGGAAACAGCAGCACCCGCCATACAAGAACCTGAAAAGATAGAGCCCGCAGGAGATTCAGGGTGGATAAAATTCTTTATGGGAATGGCTGTTGGCCTTCTACTCTATGCAGCTTTTGGCTATTTCTTCCGAATAAAAAAACGTACCCGGAATCATTGGCGAAGCAGAAAATTGTAATTTAAGTATTTCCTTACTTGCCAAATTGCACAAGCAACACTATTATTTATCACAATACGAAAACAATTCGCATTCTTGAAATAATTAATTTTTTATGAGGGATACTTTATGATCGTTACAGATTGGATTCATACCATTGCAGGCTTTTTCATCCTACTTACCATAGCACTCGGTGTAGACTGCGGCAATAACCCGCTTTTTATGCATAACTACTGGCTCTTTGGTACTGCTTTTGTGGGCCTGAACTTATTTCAGTTTGGCTTCACTAAATTCTGTCCCCTGGGGATGATCCTGAAAGCACTTGGTGTACCTGTGTGCAGACACACTAATAAATAGGAATATTATACTGAAGTAAGTATTGCCCGACTGCTATCCCTGCTTCTTTTTAATAGTGATAGTATAGCCGGGCATTTTTATTTTTGAATAAGTCCTTAGCTATTTCATCAAGAAAAACTGCCCCACTCAGGCTTTTTTTCTTCCACCCGGGATGAAGAGCATCAACCTCAACAAAAGCAAAACCGCCTTTACTGATCAACTCATTTTTGCACCACAGGAGAGCTGCCAACAACATTCTAATTGTGAGCATGTCTTTTCTTTTTTGAAACAGCTTGTATGCCCTTCATTTTCCTAAATCATCCGGACATGCTCAGCAAGCTTCATTCCTTTTCCATCAAACCCGAGTCCTGCAGCTTTTTTCTGGCATAAGCTGCCAAAGAAGGTCTTTTCAATAACTTCGCTTTTTTTATTTTTTTTGCCATTTTTTACTCCTTATTGCATATAATTCAAAAGATTCTTTAAGGCGCTAACCCGAGTCAGCATGAAATTGTTACGTTCACTGGACTCTTTTCAGTACCCCCTTGAGGGGCTAACAGTGCCTTATCAGGCAATTTTCTTCGCAAAAAAACAGGTAAAGCGCAGACTCCGATAAAAGTATCTATAATACACTAAATTGGCAGGATATGCATTTCCTCACGGGTTTCATGCACTCCACTTAATACCTGCCCACTACGACCATCAACAGAGACTAGATCACCAAATTTAATCACAGTTTCACCAATTTCGCAATACTGGCGATTTTCATACACCTTCAAATGTTTGCAACCGACAATACAGGTTTTATCCAGACGCACAGCAACCACCGAGGCATGGGAAGTCTGGCCCCCTCTG
>DQVD01000050.1 GCA_015661935.1 Desulfocapsa sulfexigens
ATGGGCTTTAGCTCTTCTTTTTTTCGGGATAATGTGTTGTATATCTTAACTGGCATTTTGAACTTTCTATTGCTGGAAATAAGGGTATAAGTTTGTTTGCTTTTTATAAATTTTGTTTATAGAATGGGTATGGAATCATTGATACCATAAATTTATTGCGGGGAAAAGGGAAGAATGGAGGAAACAAATGGAGTGGATAGCAGCAAAATGGATATGCTGAGGGTTTGGATTCATCCTCGTGTGCTAACCATGCTTTTTCTCGGGTTTTCTGCAGGTGTCCCCATTCTTCTTATTTTTTCGACTCTTTCGGTGTGGTTGCGTGAGGCAGGTGTCAGCAGGTCTGCCGTTACATTCTTCAGTTGGGCAGCACTTGGGTATTCGTTTAAGTTTATATGGGCACCCTTGATAGATAAGCTTCCTCTTCCTTTTCTCACTAGAAAGTTTGGCAGGCGTCGTTCCTGGATGTTGCTCTCTCAGGTTTCTGTAATGGTGGCAATTGTGTGGATGGGACTTACTGATCCCACACAGGGCGAATCAAGTCTTGTAATGATGGCACTCGCGGCTGTGTTTCTTGGTTTTTCTTCTGCTACTCAAGATATTGTGATTGATGCCTATCGTATAGAGTGTGTTGAAGAATCTTTGCAGGCAATGCTTGCATCCACCTATGTTGCAGGGTATCGGGTCGGTATGCTTGTGGCGGGTGCCGGTTCACTCTATATTGCTTCATGGTTTGGAACAACGAGAGAACTGTATGATGGCAGCGCCTGGAGTATGACCTACTTTATTATGGCAGCTGTCATGCTGGTTGGTGTTGCCACTACCTGCTTTATTGATGAACCAACAGAGACCCGATCCACTCCGTATCAATATGGAGCCAGGCAATATATTCGGTTTTTACTTCTTTTTATATTTGCTGCATCCATATTTGCAGCCTGTTTTTTTCTGACCGCATCCACCAGTGTCTGGTTGAAGGAAATGCTTGCTGGAGGAAGTAAAGGAAATGTAAAACTGATTGGTTTTGCGGTGGAAACAGGGAGACTGTTTTTTGCACTCGTCATGGCATCAGTTGGGGCATATGTTTCGGTGTTAGCGGGGCTTGCAGATAAGAGAATGGTGCAGGAAAGCTATGTGGAGCCGATACGGGATTTCTTTAATCGTTATGGAGGAAAAACCGCAATTCTGCTTTTGTTACTTGTTGGACTTTACCGGATTTCAGATATTGTTTTAGGTGTTGTCTCCAATGTTTTCTATCTGGACATGGGGTTTAGCAAAAACGTAATAGCAACTGTTACCAAGACTTTTGGGCTTGGCATGACTCTGGTTGGTGGTTTCTTAGGTGGTCTGTTGACCGTCCGTTACGGGGTCTACCGAATTCTGTTTCTTGGGGGCGTACTGGCTGCTGCTACGAATTTGCTTTTTATGCTTCTTGCAGGGAGTGGAAACGATATAATACTGCTCACCGTGGTGATAGGAACAGATAATTTATGTGCCGGCCTTGCATCTACAGCCTTTGTGGCATTTTTATCAAGTCTTACCAATGTTTCCTTTACTGCTGTTCAGTATGCACTGTTCAGCTCACTTATGACCTTATTTCCCAAGTTGATTGGCGGCTATTCAGGAACCGCTGTTTCTGCTTATGGGTATGAGTTATTTTTTCTTATGACCACTGCAATGGGGATTCCGGTTTTGTTTCTTATCTGGCTTGCCGGAAGGCTTGTACATAAAGAGATCTGATTTTATGGGATTGGCTTACTGATGGGATGGTTTGTTTCTTCAAGATAGGTAATCAGTTTTCGGTGCCCTGCCGGAAAAGCATATTCCTGCAGCGCTTTAAAGGATATCCAATTAAAATCCTGAGCCGCATGTAAAACCGGATCAGTATCGCTGCCTTTTGTCAGGTGTAGTAGAAAACAGTGGAGCGTTACCTTGTAACGGGTGTAATGGTGAACAGTAGTGGTGATTTTTGATTCTATTTCTACTGCAAATTCTGTTTCCTCAAGAAATTCCCTGACAATCGTTTGCTCAGGTGCTTCTTCCAGTTCCAGTCGTCCTCCCGGAAATTCCCACAGAGATCCCCAAACATCATCAGAAAGTCGTTGTTGAATAAAGAGCATCCCGTCGCGAACCAGTATTCCCGTGGCCATTTCAATGGGAATAATCTTTTTGCTTTTCCTGGGAACAGGGCGTTCAGGGATAAGATCATATTTAAGTGCCAGGCAGTGAGACGCTACGGGACAGGAGGCACAGTCAGGATTTTTGGGCCGACAAATAAGTGCTCCCAGTTCCATAAGGGCCTGATTGAAATTTCTGGCCTGTCCTTTGGGCAGGAGTTCTTCCGCTTTTTTCCAGTTGAGTTGTTTGGCTTCAGGGCTGCCGGGAGTTAAATCAATATTATAAATCCTGGCAAAGATTCGTTCAATGTTGGCATCTACCACTGGGACATCGCGATTAAAGCTGATGGACGCTATGGCACCTGCTGTGTATGGGCCGATTCCGGGAAGGGCCAATAACTGCTTACGGTTGTCTGGTATTTTACCCTGATTGTCTTTGATGAGCAGTTGGGCAGTTTTAAGAATATTTCGTGCCCTTGAGTAGTAGCCAAGTCCTTCCCAGAGCTTAAGTACCTGGTCTTCTGAAGAGGCTGCCAGTGTCGAAATATCCGGAAAGGCATCCATCCAGCGTGTAAAAAAGAGAGTAACCCTATCCATTTGGGTTTGCTGTAGCATGATCTCAGAGATCCAAATCTGGTATGGGGCGTAACTCTGCCTCCATGGCAAATCCCGTTGATTTTCATTGAACCAGTTGAGCAGGGCTTCCTGGAGGGATGTTTGAATAGGCATTAGCTAACTATTTTAGGGGGGAATTTTTAAACAATGACACAATATACTTGCGTAACCGGCAACAGTTTCTTACTGTTAATTGAAATACGCAGGTAGAAGAAGTCTTTTTCAGATTATATCAAAGCTTCCCAGGAATTTCTTGCAAAAATTGAAGAAGGACAGGATCTCTATCTTTTTGCCACCCATGGTGCCTTTGTGTTC
>DQVD01000176.1 GCA_015661935.1 Desulfocapsa sulfexigens
GAAAAGACTCTGTCAGTAACCTCAATGTTGTGGTTTTTGGTGGAGGTACCGGTCTCTCTACTATAATCGGAGGAGACAGTCGTTCCGAATCCTGGGCCCAGGACCCGTTTTCCGGCTTAAAGGAGTTATTTCCAAAGACACGGGCCATTGTTTGTGTAACTGATGATGGCGGATCAACCGGAGAGTTACTGAAAGATTTGCCACTTATCGCACTAGGTGATATTCGTCATGTTCTGCTCTCCTCAATTCAGCTCGGTAAACTACAGATTTTTTTTGGTCTGACTGAGTCAGAAGCTTCTTTATGTGTTGAAGTCCTTGCAGCAGTTTTTAATTATCGTTTTTCCACCAGACCTGAAAGCAGCCAACAATTATTGATGGATTGCGGATTAGGTTCACAGAGGATTCTTCCCACAGTCATTCAGGATGTTCTTGAGAGAATCATAGAGAATCTCTTTATTGATTCACGACTTTCCGTAACTCTTGACAGACCTCATTGTTTGGGCAATCTTATCCTTGCATCATCTATTTACGAGCAGATTCCTGCACATTATACAAATACAATTCTCGCCGCAGAACCCGGTCTAATTCGTCAAAACCTGCATCGTGGAATATCCTCACTCTGTGTTATTTTAGGTGCTGATGAAAAGGCGGTCATGCCCTGCACCCATGTTCCAGCTGAACTCAGTATGCATTATACCAACGGTGTCCAGGTAACCGGCGAACATAAATCAGGTTATGCCAGGCGAGGCTATCCCGTAGACAGTGTCCATATTAATTTCTGCAATATTCCTGAGGTTAGCAACGAACTTCCAGGTCTAATTCATGAAGCCGATATTATGATCATGGCTCCAGGCAGTTTATACAGCTCTCTTATTCCTATTTTTCAGGTACCCGGGATTGCTGATGCTGTTAAGCAAAACGATCATGCTCTAAAAATTCTGGTTTCAAATCTCTGGGTGCAGACCGGCGAAACTGATCTCAGTATCGCAGAACCAGACAGAAAATTTCATCTGTCTGATCTCTTAAAGGCCTATGAACGCAATATTCCAGGGGGAACAGAAGGACTTTTTGATACAGTCCTGTGTCTGTCTTTAAAAGATGTTCCGGCAACAGTAATACAGAGCTATGCCGTTGAAGGAAAAATCCCAATTTATCTTGATCGTGAGAAGGTGAGAGAGCAGGGGGTTGCTGCCCTTGAATGCGGTATTTATTCCTCATCTGCGCTACGTGAACATGGAGTTATCAGGCATGATCCTCATCAGTTTGCATTGGTGGTTCGTACTTTGTGGGCCACCGCTTCACTTTCAAAAAAGAATAAGCCTGATAAGAGCACAATAAAGACTCAATCCGGGAAGCAAAAGTTTCTGGCATCAATGCAAATTCCCTGTGTTCGTTATGATAAAATAGAAGAGTATTTATCTCGCATCTTCATAGACCTAAGTGGACGCTCAAAAGAAAGAGATCAGGATTTTCGAGAGGTGTTGCAGCAGATATTGTGGAATCATAAAGATATACCGCTCAGTCATCTGCAGTTTGTTAAGGGAGTTCAGTGTATTCCAGATAAGGATTGGCAACGAAACCAGAATTGGGACAAGGTTTTCTCTTTTTTTGATCCAACTGACAGTTTTATTAAAATTCGTGAAGATCAGTTTGATTCCAAGGCAGATCTCGAAGTGGCTTTTCTTGTAGCCCTTGGACAGGGACTCCTTGGCAATTATGCCAAAGATAAAGAAATTCGCGATGTTGTTCCTGAAGGTATTTCAATGGGAAAGGCATATCACCTGAGACTCAATATTGGGTCTAAAAGAAATTGTTATTTTAGCGAAGAGGATCTTAGGGAATACCTGATTCTTGCCAGAATGGTTCCAGACCCGGCAGACCCAAACCATTTCACCCGCCTTGTAAATGGTAATGAAGGTTTTACCCCGCCAGGCCTCCTTATGGGGCTTATCTATGCATGGTATCTCGATAATCGTTTTGCCTCCCATATCGAATACAAGATGGCGGTTATGCGAATCGATCACTCGGATCTTATTCCAGAACAGATACGAATGAAAAGCAGGAGAGAAAAACTGACTGTTTTTTTTCGGGAAGTCGTTTTCTGTCACTAAGGACTTAGTGATAAATGGTTTTTTTGAGCCTGCTCACATATAACTACATATGTTACGCAGTTCCAAACGTACGAATATGTGACACTGGTAAACGCTTACAGTGCAAATGTTACTTTAAATCCTGATGCCGGTGAACGGTTGCTCCTGAAGAGGGTTAGATACCTGGGCAGAGAGATTGTACCTGTTGCCATTGAAGTTTGAGCTTCTTTGCTGATACCTGTACACCACCTTTTAGTTCAGGCGCAAAGAGTGTGACACGGAAATCCTGAACCATGGTTATATAAAGCCTTATAGCTGCCCTGCAATCAAGCGGTAACATGCTGTAATCATCCGGGATGTTTTTCATTTTATTCAAATAAGGGGTTAATTGATCTGCTTTTGCTGTATCTTTTGCAGGGTTTGCATGTGCCCTCTCGATGCGAATCATGAGAGCTTGAAAATATCTGGAACAACCAGCCAGATCAGTCGCGGATTTTGTGCTTAAAAAGTCCCTTGAAAGGATTTCCTCCAGCAAACTTTCGTATTCTTGGTACTGTTTCTGATTGTAGGTATGACTTTTTCGCGCAAGTGCACCATAGCGAGCAATATGATCTGAGACCTCTTTTCGTTTGCGAAGCACTCTAAAAAGCTCATCACAAATTTCCTGTCCTTTTCGATACAATCCCTGTTGCTGAATGTTTTTTGTCTCTTTGTCAAAAACATCTTTTGTAGGAATAGTATCAAGCCCCTCACTGAAAAGGGAACGCATGATAAAGTCTGTAAGGGCGTCGGTGGTCTTTGTCCTGTTGCCAAACATATGAATAAGCCACTGCGATGAAGGGCCGGATAATGTGGTGTGACAATATTTTTTAAGGCTTTTAAATTGATCCTTGAAGTGGAGTTGATAAAGGAAAAGACTTCCCGTCATGTTTAGTTGTGAAGACATTTTAAGATCGGTTTCAAAGGTGATACTCACTCCTCCTCGATTCTTTTCCACATGTAAAGTGGGATAAAGATATCCGGCTACTTCCTTTGTTGCGGTAAAAAGAGGAGTTCTTCGTTCCAGCTTCTCAAAGTCCCATCCCGTGAAAATTTTGTTTTGCCAGCGATCGAGTGATTTGGCTATTTTGTTACCGGGAGATATTTTTTTCTTCGGTCCTGCAAGTACTTTCTGGCTAAGCTTGTGAAGAACTCTGCCAGTAGCCACAGTTCTTCCTGCAGGGTCAAAGAGAAGATAACGCATTGTCAAGTGAGGCGGGAGGTGTTCCGGCCAGTCTGAACGTGTTACTTTGACACGAAACATTTTGAAAATTCCACGTTCAAGGGCATGATACAGAGATCCTTCATAATGATTACAGTCATCAAGGAGCAGATCCACTGTATTATTAACCGGAATCAAATGTTTCCTGATCCGTTTCGGTAAACCTTTTAGTAAAAAGATTACTTTTTCTCTTAAGAGACCGGGGACAAGCCATTCAAAGCTTGATTCGGAAAAACCGTCTACACCATCCAGCGGTATACGAACCGTAACACCGTCATCTTCTTCACCGGGTGCCAGATTGTATTCAAGTCGTAATTTGCTGGAACCTATACGCAGTTGCCTGGGGAAATCCTGCAGCTCTCTTTCTTCAGGCCTGCGGGCGAGGATATCATCTTCTCCCATCTCAAGATAAGAGCTCTCTTTTTTCTTATTCAAAAAACGGTTTAAAGTGAAGCGATCATAGACGCCTGTTGGAAGTCTTTTATCGTAAAAGAGATGGAGCGTGCTGTCATCAACCAGAAGATCTCTTTTTCGCAGCCTTTTTTCAGTATTCTGCCATTTTTTTAGAAGATCGATATTCTTTTGCAGGAAAGGGAAGTTGCCACGAATAGCATTTTCCAGCAACCCCTCCCGGATAAATATCTGTCTGGCCTCTGCTCTGTTTTTATGCGCTGTTCTGCCAAAATTGACAGTTCTGTCAGCGGATAAGACCAGACCAAAAAGAGTGATCTTTTCATCGGCCACAACCTGGCCACTCTTTTTCTGCCAGCGGGGATTAGACCATGAGCGCCGGCTGAGATGATTGGAGGCTTCTATCAGCCAGTTTACCTCAACATTGGATACAGTGAGCGCATAGAGGCGATTTGTTTCAAGAAATGCGGCTCCAATAATCCATTTTCCCGCACTGTGGAATTGATGAGAACCAGGGAAAATCATAAATTCTTTTCCACCTGCCCCCTGATAGAGTTTTTTCTCCTTTTCTTTTTTCAGGCCGATATTTCGTAAAAAACCTGTGCAAAGGCTTTTATGTATAGCCGGATAGGATGCTGGTTTACTATTATCGGTAAACCCTTTTTGCCGATCAAGGATTCTGCTTAACTGATCGTGAAGATCAATCCACTCACGCATGCGTTGAAAGGAGAGGTAATTACTTTTACAAAACTTTTTAAGCTTGCCCCATGACAGACCTTTTCCTTTGACATCATGGAAGAGATCCCAGATGGCAAGGAGACCTAAGAAATCAGAATGTTGGTGTGCAAATTTTTTATGTGCAGCATCGGCAATTGTTTCTTTGTCTGCAGGACGAACGCGCGGATCCTGAATGGCAAGCGCGGGCGCAATTATTTTTAACTCGCGGACACAGTTATTTTCCCTTGCAGCAATTAAGATACGTGAAATTGGTGGATCAATGGGAAGTCTTGCCATCAATTGTCCGATCTCATTGAGCTTGTTGTCTTTTTGCAGGGCACCAAGCTCTTTAAGCAGGTTATAACCGTCCCGAATGGCTCCAGGGTGAGGTGGCTCGATAAAAGGAAAATCGAATGGAGAACCCAGATCCATACTGATCATTTGCAGAATAACGTCAGCGAGATTGGAACGTTTGATCTCGGGGAGCATATACTGATCCCGGTCGAGATAATCTTCTTCCGAATACAGTCTGATACAGATACCGGGACCAATTCGACCACAGCGGCCCTTTCTCTGGTCTGCACTGGCTCTTGCGATTCGCGTAATCGGTAAACTTGTGGTTCTGGCGCGCACATTATACCGGGAAATTCTGGCAAGTCCGGAGTCTATAACATAGCGGATTCCTGGTACTGTGATGGATGTTTCGGCAACGTTAGTGGCAACTACAATCTTTGTCCGGTTTGATGGTTTGAATATCTTTTTTTGATCAGCGGAAGCCAGCCTGCCAAACATTGGCAGGATTAAGCAATCCGGTACTTTTCCTTCAAGCAGAGAGCAGCATTCCCGGATATCCTTTTCAGTGGGAAGAAAAATCAGGGTGTCTTCAGGCGGTTTACCATAATACAATTCGACCATGGCCTGTACGCATTGATCCACACAGGAAACGTCTTCTTTTTCATCGCTGTCCATTGTGTTGCGGTATTGGACTTCTACCGGATAGCTGCGTCCTTCAACAGCCATGACAGGTGCATTGTTAAAATGCTTTGAAAATATTTTTGTATCAATGGTGGCTGACGTGATAATTAGTTTTAATTCAGGTCGCTTAGGGAGAAGTTTTTTAAGATAGCCCAGTAAGAAATCAATGTTCAGGCTTCGTTCATGGGCTTCATCGATTATAATGACGCCATATTTTTTCAAAAGGGGATCTTTGCGGGTTTCCGCAAGGAGCACACCATCTGTCATAAACTTTATTCTGGTGGCCTTATTGGTTTTATCATGAAAACGAATTTTATATGCAACAAGATCCTTAAGAGTGCCAAGTTCAGTGGCGACTCTTGATGAAACAGAAGTGGCGGCAACTCTTCGCGGCTGGGTACAGCCAATAAGAGAGGCTTCCTCTGGAAAGAATTCCAGACAGAATTTAGGTAGCTGGGTTGTTTTACCGGATCCGGTTTCACCGGAAACAATCACTACCTGATGGTTTTGTAACAGATCGAGAAATGTTTCCCGATACGATACAATAGGAAGTTCTGTTGGATATTTCAGTTGCATGGTAGACAATGCTCTTAAACAAGAAGTATGGTATAAAATTTCCGTAAATGTTCGGCTGGCACTAAGGTAAGCGAAGACTCCGATTTCCGGGTTTGCCGCAAGTTTAGCTGTAACTCGAATATTTTAAAAATTTTCTGCTGTTTTTTTACACAGGAATAATTAATCTGTCATTGAAAAAGAGGAAGACAGTACATGAGTAGAATTGAGGTGGCTGTTGCTGCCCCTTTATTTCAGACCTTATCCTATTCGTTTGATCCTGAGGAGGATGGTAATCCTGTCGGGAGAAGAGTACTGGTACGCCTGGGAAGGCAGAAGGTCACCGGGTATGTTCTGGGACTGCTTCCTGAAGATGATGTAAGTTATAAAATCCTGCCGGTTATTCGATTTCTTGATAAAACGCCACTTTTTCCTGAAAACCTCGTTTCATTTTTTAGATGGATCGCCAATTATTATCATCATCCAATAGGTGAGGTGATAAAGACTGCTCTTCCCGGTGGCATGACCGTGCGAAGCAGGAAGGTTTTATACCTTACCGAAAGTGGCATGAAAGCACTTATTTCATGGCCGGTTAGTGATATGGCCGAGCCAGATTGGTTTACAGTTTTAACACGGAAGAAAGAACTTACTCCATCCTTAACAAAAAAGGTTCTGTCAGATTCCGGTTTTAGTAGACTCGTTAATGTTTGGATGGAAAAACAGCTGGTTATAGTTGAAGAGGTTCTTGATAGGCAGAAAACTTCTGAAAAACTAGAGCTCTGTTACTCTAAAAATACCAATCTTGAATTACCTGACTTTGCTGAAAACAATGTGGGACATGAGGATTATAAACAAGCAGCAAAACAGCAGGTTGATGGAAAAAAACTCACAGTCCCATTGATACGAACTCTTGTTGCTCTGACTCAGCTTTCCATGGAGCAGGGGCAAAGGGACGTTGCTGCCCGTGATATCCGTAAGCTATATGCCGGTGCCTCAAAGGGGCTGAAAGAACTTGAAAAACGAGGATTGGTTCGTGCTCATAAACGACGGGTTTATAGAAACCCATTTGGTGAAACACTTGTTCATTTCCATAAGCCTGAAAAATTAAGTGATGAACAAACAGAAGTGCTTGATCAAATCACTCCTGCCATAGAGAAACAATCATACCAACCTTTTCTGTTACATGGTGTTACTGGATGCGGGAAAACCGAGGTATATCTGAGGGCCGCCGAGACGACACTGGCACAGGGACGCGATGTGCTTATACTGGTTCCGGAAATAGCACTTGCCACTCAACTTGAGGCTCATTTTGTTTCGCGATTTGGTGATCAGGTCGTACTTCTTCATTCAGGCCTGAGCCCCGGTGAGCGGTTTGATCAATGGAGTCTTGCTGCAAGTGGAAAAGGGAAGGTGGTAATTGGAGCAAGGTCTGCTGTTTTTGCACCACTCGGTAACCCTGGTCTCATCGTTGTTGATGAGGAACATGATAATGCCTACAAGCAGGACGATGGTCTGCGCTACAATGGACGCGATCTGGCGATCCTTCGTGGTCGTTACAGTGATGCAGTTGTTATTTTAGGTTCTGGAACACCGGGCATTACAAGTTATGCCAATGCCAAATCAGGCAGATTTCAACTTCTTACCATGGAGAAGAGAGTTGAAAACAGACCTCTGCCAACGGTGAGTATTGTCGACCTTCGTATAAAGGCAGAGAAGGTACACGGTGAAGCCATTGGTGTTAAATTACGCCATGAACTTGAAGTTAATCTTGCACAAAAGAAGCAATCCATCCTTCTTTTAAACAGACGTGGATTCTCTTCAATCTATTTGTGTAAGGATTGTGGTGAACCTGTTAAATGTCTTCATTGCCACGTATCTTTGACCTATCATAAGAAAAGAGCAAAACTTATCTGCCATTATTGCGGCTACACTTTGAGAGAAAATATAATTTGCGGAGCCTGCAGATCAACGGAACTTATTCCAGTCGGTTTTGGAACAGAGCGCATTGAGATGGAACTGCAGGGGAATTTTCCTGATGCACGGATTGCCCGTATTGATTCTGATACTGCAGCAGACAGACGAAAGTTTATGCAGCTTCTGAAAAAAATGCATGCTCGTGAAATTGATATTTTGATTGGGACTCAAATGATTGCCAAGGGGCATGATTTTCCACATGTCACACTGGTAGGGGTGATCTGGGCAGATGGAGGGCTTAATATGCCTGATTATCGAGGAGCTGAGCGAACATACCAATTATTATCACAAGTGACCGGAAGAGCTGGGCGGGGAGACAGCCCTGGCAGAGTAATTGTTCAGACTTTGCGTCCCGAACATTATGCAATTAAACTTGCCCAATCTCATGATTATGAAAAGCTGTATGAAAAAGAGATGGTGGTTCGTGAAAATCCCACGTTTCCACCATATTTACGGATGATTAATGTTAAAATCTCTGGAAGTAATGAAGGACAGGTAAAGATAACGGCTGCTCAAGTGGCAAAACTATGTCGTACTGCCAAGGCCTCAGGTGTTGAAATACTCGGCCCTGCACCTGCACCTGTTGATAGAATCCGTGATCGTTATCGCTGGCAGGTATTATTAAAAGGTACGGAATCAGTCAATCTGCATCGAGTCTGTTCGGAAATTATCGGTAAGCGTCCTGCCATGGCTAAAGGGGATGTGAGGATTGCTGTTGATGTTGATCCGGAGAGCATGATGTAAAGACGTAACCGGGGAGAGTGAAAAATTTTTTATCGTAAAGGGATAGAGTTATCCGAAATGACGAAAATAGAGATTGATCCACCTGCTTGTGAGCGGAACCGAAAGGGATTGCTGGTTGTTCATGTGGGGCTTGCCGCCAATACCATACTGGCCGTGTTAAAGTGCAGTATCGGGATTATTGCTCATAGCCCGGCTCTGCTTGCTGATGGCATAAATTCAACTTCGGATGTTGCCTATGGGGTGGTGATGGCAATATTTATGAAGCTCTCAGGGAAGCCTGCAGATCACGAACATCCCTATGGCCATGATCAGTTGGAGAGTGTCGCAGCAGTAGTGGTTGGGGCCTTTGTCGTAAGTACTGCCATCGCCATCTTTTGGAATTCGGTCAATGGTGTCTATGAAATTTTCACTGAGGAATCAATCTTTACCGGGGCCTCCAAGCTTGCGCTCTGGGTGTGCTTAGGCGGGGCAGGACTCAAGGTCTGGCTGTCCCTTTGGACCGGAAAGATCGGCAAAGAAACCAGGAACACTGCAGTGGTGGCTTTGGCTCATGACCACCGGAACGATATATTTGCTGCCTTGGCTGCTGCTGTCGGTATTTTTTTCGGGCGCAGCGGGGTTCCCTGGGTGGATCCTCTGGCCGGCGCCATAGTATCGCTGGTCATTCTCTATACCGGGGTAGAGATTCTACGCTCTGCGACTGCAGATCTTATGGATACTTTGCCGGGAAAACTGCTGAATGTGGAGATCTGTGATTTGTTAGCAACAGTGGAAGGTGTGCAGGTGGTGGAGGAGGTTCATGCCCACCGCTTTGGCCCCTACCTGGTGGTCAATTTAACCATTGGTGTTGATGGATTTCTTACCGTGGCTCAGGGCGACAGGATAGCCACCTGTGCCGAGAAAATTTTACTGAAAGAAATTGAATTCATGCGGCGAGTCTATGTTCATTACCATCCGGTGGCAGACTGCTAACCCTGTTCAGGAAGAAAGGCAGTTCACTGGATAAGTGCCTTATCAGAAACTTTCTTTGAAAAAAACAGGAAATTGTTCTGTAAGGAAAAAGGGCTTTTTTATCTTGCAGCTCTCTATAGCGAACCCGAATCAGTTCTCCTTCCTTAAATTGAATTATGGCCTCGGCATCATCAAGAATCAACCTGATACATCCTGTTTTCCCGCTTGAGTTAAGGAACGGGGACGAAATAACTTCCCCATTTATGCATCCCGGCTTAGGGCCATATTGGCTCAATCCGAGCGCCTAAATTGGGAAAGTTATTTCATCCCCGTTCCTTAAGAACAATTTTACCTTTGGGGTATAACTTTAATTCAAGAAGTTCAGCAAGATCAAACTATTTTTACTTACTGCCTGGCATAGTACCTCCGGTTCGTCAGTTAACAGCTCTACTTTTTTTCCAGCCGTGAACATTTTGTTTCTCTGCTGTAGTCCTTCCAGATGGGATCTTCATACTTATCATGACAACTAACGCATTGTCCTACATGAAGTATACGTCGTAATTCTTCTTTATTAAAGGGGCGCAGATCAGGTCTCGAACCATGCTGCAGAGCCTCACCTTCAATGTTCACAAAGGCATCAAAGGGTACGGTTTGTCCGTCAATGGTATCCACTCCCTGATCGAGTTCAGTAAATGACCAGACACCATTTTCATCAACAGAAACAGTACCCTCTCCCAAGCCCACAGTTTTAGTGGATTGATGGCAATCAACACAATCCCGGCCTTTGGCCTGTGTGGTATGAGGATTAATGGCAGCCATGGTAAAGCGATTAAAGCCGCCTTCCACATTTCCATCTTTATCAATCAGGGTTACAATATCCTGACAACCGGGAGTGACAATCACCACCTCATCTTTCCACAGTGCAAGCATTGGTTTTTCATAACGAATGTACGACCGGCCCTCTTCCCACATCCCCGGAGTCTCTTTAAGGGTGAGTTTATCCAGATGATTTTGCCTTTCATCACGTTTTGCATGACATCCATAACATTGCGGAACCCAGGTGGAATGGCAGGCCTCGCATGTTATTCGTTTATGCCCTTTAAAATCACAAACGCCTTTTTTGGGTACAGCAAGCGGGTATATTTTGTCGTTTACCCGCCCTGTTAATTGAAACTTTCCATCTTTTTTCGAAATATTTGTCACAGGATCACCTTTCCTGGTGACGCCGGGATTTTCCGAATGGCACATCTCACAGGAAATTTCGAGTTGTTCCTCGTAGTGTGCATAGCTGGTTCCATCCCCCATGATCTCGTTACGGGTATGACAATCAATGCATGCCATCTCTTTTTGATGATGAATATCCTCTGCGATTTCCAGATAGAAACGTTGCCCTGGTAATTGTTTGGAGCTCATGCCGCCATGTTCATAGGGTGTACCGTAGCCTTCTGACTCAAATATTCCAGTGTAGGAAATCCCGATACGACCTGATCGATTGTGGCAGCGAATACAATTATCATCATCCACTTTTTTGATAATAAGTGGATGAATTTTCTTTTTGTCAGCCGTTGTCTCATCGCCAAACCCGGCCACTCCCTGCCTTTTCGCGCCAGCAGGCAGAATATAATGGCATGCGGAACAGCCGCCGCCTTTTTCATTAAAAAAATCAGGGGCACCGGGCAGATCATTTTTTTGTTTCCAGAGATGGCAGGTTGCACACAGTTTTCTAAAATAATCGAGTGCGAGAGAGGTTTCCCCACTATCAATCAATTGTTTTACTGTGAGGTCTGTGTCCTGCGAATCAGTTTCTCCCCAGTAAAAAAGAAGGGTTCCTATGATTCCACGATTGGTAGCCATGAGTGAATTCATCACCTTTTTTACATCTGTCGGATGACAGCCTTCAATGCCACAAGTTTTTTCTACAACACGCAAATCACCTGGATTTAGAACCATTCCCTTATGGGCCAGTTCCTTATCAATGGCAAGTGCATCACCAAGATGGCAGGACGCACAGCCTATTACTCGTGGATCATGGGCAGGATCGAGTTTTTCTTCTTTGTGGCAGGAGAGACACATGTCGATGCGGCCACTGGTGGTGATATACACCTGATCAGGACGATCAATTAACAATTCACGAACTATAAGTATTCCCACAACAATGAGGAGTAAGAGCAGAAACAGTTGTTTCCTTGGTGTCCAGCTATCGCGTTCTTTTTTATTATAGCCCATCAATCAACCTTTAAAATTCTGTACATTAGGATACCTGCGGCCATACCCAAAAGCCTTGCTGGTCACTTTCAATCCCATGGGTGCCTGTTTACGCTTATATTCGTTTATACGTACCCGGCGTAAAACATCTGTTACCAGCTCTTTTGAAAATCCTCGATTCATTATTTCCTTCACACCAAGATGCTCTTCAAGGTGCATCTCAAGGATCTGATCAAGGATCTTATAATCGGGTAAATCATCCTGGTCACATTGATCAGGTTTAAGCTCTGCTGTGGGGGCTTTTGTTATGGTACGAAGAGGAATAATCTCTTTCTCACGATTTATAAAACGGGATAAGCCATATACCAGTTGCTTGGGAACATCTGAAATAACAGCCAGTCCTCCATTCATGTCGCCGTACAACGTACAGTAGCCAACGGCCATTTCACTTTTATTGCCTGTGGAAAGCAGAAGATGGCCAAACTTATTGGACAATGCCATAAGCAGATTACCCCGGATTCGTGCCTGAAGATTTTGCTCTGTAAGATCCGATGGATTAGATGGAGAATCTCCAAACAAAGGCTGGAGGCTTTCCTTAAAAGAAGCAAAAAGGTTGCTGATGGGAATTATTTCAAAATTGCAGCCCAGATTCTTCACCAATGCCTCTGCATCTTCCATGGAATCATCGGAACTGTAAGGAGATGGAAGCGCCACTCCAAAAACATTTCCCGGCCCCAGCGCTTTTACTGCAAGAGCTGCTGTGAGCGCTGAGTCGATACCACCGGAAAGTCCAAGAACCACTGTTTTGAAACCGCATTTTCCGACATAATCACGGATCCCCATAACCAGTGCATCGCATACTGCCGACAGGCCTGTCTCTTCTGCCGGCTCATGGAGATTGCCACTCCAATCATCGCTTTCAACTATCAGGGTATCTTCGGTGAATCCAAGGGATTTTGCCCGTATTGTTCCATGGGCATCCATAAGGAGACTGCGGCCATCAAAAAGAAGTGAATCCTGCCCACCCACCTGATTCACATAAAGCAGGGGAACCTGATGCCTGGTGCAGATATTTCTAAAAAGTCGATGCCGTACAGACTCTTTGTCACGTTGAAAAGGGGAAGCGGATATATTTATCAGGCAGTCAATTTGCTGATTATCAGCAAATAGCGCTTCCACCGGATCTAAATCATACTCCCCAATCTCCGAATGCCAGATATCTTCACAAATGGTGATTCCCAGCCGCAACCCCTGGCACTCAATTATTTCAGGGGCCATTCCCGGTTCAAACCAGCGTTTTTCATCAAAAACATCATAGGTGGGTAATAGCTGCTTTTGAATACGGTGAATAATATGCCCTTTTCGAATAAAAAAAGCACTATTATATAACTTCTTTCCACGATCCGTTTTCTGCCGCTGCTCAATGCAGCCAACCAGCACATCAATCTCCGGGAATTTTCCACAAAGCGTATCCAGTGCCTGATTATGTTCACCAAGAAAGGCGGGACGTTCAAGTAAATCGTGAGGGGGGTAACCCGACACTGCAAGTTCCGGGAAAATAATCAGGGAACATCCGTTTTGAACCGCATCATCGCAAGCATCAAGGATCTTCCGACAATTATAATCAAAATCACCTATTACCGGATTTATCTGCACTAAAGCAATCTTCATATCTTCTCAAAAATAAAAAGGTTCATATTCTACGGCTGTAAATATTGGGTAACAGCTACCTCGATACTTGTAAGTGTTTGTATAGCGCCCCAGGTTCATTCGAATCGTCATGCGAACAATGTTAGTGCCTTACTTCCAAACTTCTGCAACAAAAAACAAGAAAATTTGTTTTGTTTTCTTTGTCATTACGGAATGGTATAAGATGGGGTGCTGGCCGAATATTTACCAACGGCTCTTTATGTCACACTCCTGCTGACATCCAAGCCCTGACACACTCTGCAAAAGATAGCATATTTCCCTGTTATTATAAAAAGATTTAGTTACAAAATCATATCATATAGTTATAGTACATTCTCATTCCATTTTTAATTAAATACTGTTAATAGACACTATTAATGGAGTTTCCGAACGCGCATCAGACTGCAACACGACATTTTTCATTTTCCTCTTAACGCAGGGGCGGAATGCTGATATGACCATAGAAGAACAGAATAACCCATCCACAGATTGCCATCTCCTGCAACAAAAGATTCTGGGTTCATTAAGCAGTGCCCCCGGTGATTTCACTGCTCAATGCGAGCTTTTAAAACCTTTTTTAAACAGAAATGAAAAAGAAGCCTGTACGATCATCCTGTACAACCTCGTCCAACTGACTTTTACCCGGGATGAAGCACGCAGACACTGGCATGCCATTGTCAAACACGCAAAGAAAATGCAAAGTAGTCTTGATCGTACCTTGGGACTAACAACTGCCGCCTGTGATTATTTCAGCACTGTTAAGCCTTCTCTCGACAATCCTAAACTCATCGAATTCGCCCGTTTTGAAGAAACCCTCAAGTCTGCACACCAGGATTTTCTCACCGGCCTGTTGAGCCGCAGTGCATTTCAAAATCTATTCGAGCAGGAACTTTCTCGCGCAAAACGCCATAGTTACAACACCACTCTTATCTTTTTTGATCTTGACAGTTTTAAACAAATTAATGATCAGTATGGCCACCTGGCAGGAGATGAAGCATTAAAACAGGTGGGAGAAATTCTTTTACACTCGAAACGTAAAGAAGATGTGGCCTGTCGATTTGGAGGTGATGAATTCGTCGTTCTGCTCCCGGAAATTAATAAATTCATGGGACTGCTGGTGGGCAAAAAACTCCTTGAGCGCATCAACAAACTCGTTATCCGCCATAGTGGCAAAGATATTCCTATCAACTGCAGCGGAGGACTGGCCTCCTTTCCACTGGACAGCAACAATGCCAAGGGATTGATGGAATGTGCTGATCGAGCGTTGTATCAGGCCAAAAGTCTTGGTACCCACACCATCTCACTTTTTTCAGAAGAAAAGCGGCGTTTTACCAGAATAGATCTGCAACGTAACGTGACCATACGATCTCTTAAGATTCAAAAGACTGAACTTTGCAATACCTCAAAAAATATCAGTGAAGGCGGAATTCTCATTTCCTGCAGTAACAAGTTCGATATCGGAGCCCGTCTGGAACTGCAAATCCCCCTTCAGGAAGACTCGGAGATGACTATCACCGGTTCTGTCGTACGGGTGGAACAATTCGATACAAATCTTTATGATATCGGTCTCAGTTTCCTGCTGCTTGATTCCACTGCAACGTCCTCAGAAGTTATTGCAGATTATATGCTGCAACAACTTGCCTGATTGATATCTCAAGTTGGTATCTTATCTAAAGCGGGCTTTGCCCTCAACCCAATCTTTTAGTACCTTACAGAACAATTTCTTGTTTTTTCAAAGAAATTTTCTGATAAGGCACTTATCC
>DQVD01000079.1 GCA_015661935.1 Desulfocapsa sulfexigens
TCTTTGTCTCCAGGGTCTTGGATGCTCCAGCAGTCTTCAAAATACCGAGAACAGCAATGGGATCAGTCGGTGAGATCAGAGCGCCAAAGAGCAGACAATAAATCATGGGAATGTTCAGATCCAACAAGGCCGAAATATACCATGCGCCAAAACCAATCAAAAAGGTTGCCCCGATAACGCTTGCTGTTGCAAGGATTCCAATTACCAGACGTTGCTTTGCCAGATCTTCCAGATTGATGTGCAGGGCTCCTGCAAAAAGGAGAAAACTCAACATTCCATGGAGCAGGGTTGCGTTAAAGTCAATGGACTCGAGCATGTATTTGACATCCTGTGCAACATTACTGTAGCCAAACTTGCCCAGAGCAATTAAAACAAGGGACATGAGAAGGGCGATAGCCATTAAACCAATGGCCGTCGGCATACGGAGAAAGCGGTAATTAACCCAACTGAATATAGCAGCCATGCTGATAAGAACAGCAATAATATGAAATAGATGCATATGTTCTCTTTTTTATTGAAATGGTCGCAGTTGGTAGATGTCATACCTGTTTCCTGGCAGGTTTAACAGGAAAACCGATGAAGGTGCTTTGATATTACTCTGAGATTAATTTAACGTAAATTGTTATTATTTATTTTGGCTGAACTTTTAGCAGGTACTTTAATAACTTGTAATTGCAGTTACAAAATTACGATGTGGGCACTGGATGTTACAGGATTACCACTTGATCAAAATATTTCCGCAGCCATGGTGTTTCTTTTCACAAATATCAACTGGGCCGGGCCAATATAACGGGCCCTTACGCCCGATAAAAAACAAACCAGACAGAGGCTGTAAATATGGGGACACCACTTGAAGAGAAGTCATCACTGGATGAGATAAAAGAACGTTTTGATAATGATGTTAAGCGGTTTTCAAATTTGGAAACCGGACAGTCGGCAACCGTTGATGCACCACTGGCCATGGCGTTGATTACCCGGGCAGCATTTCATGCAACTGTCCCTATTCGCCGGGTTTTGGATATCGGTTGTGGCGCAGGAAACAATTCCGTAAAACTTGCTCAATGTGTTTCCACATTTGATTGCGATCTTGTTGACCTTAGTCCGGCAATGCTGAAAAAGGCGCGTGAACGGGTTTCAGAGAGAGTTTCCGGTGAGGTACGGATATTTCAAGGCGATTTTCGTACAATCGATTTGGAGGATCAAAGATATGATGTCATTCTTGCAGCGGCTGTTTTACACCATCTGCGTGATGACCGGGACTGGGAGTCTGCCTTTAGCAAGCTCTATAGGCTGACAGCTCCCGGGGGCAGTGTCTGGATAACTGATCTGGTTTCTCATGAAACCAAAAGTGTTCAGGATTTGATGTGGAGAAACTATGGTGAGTATCTGGACTCTTTGGGTGGAGAAGACTACAGGAGCAAAGTTTTTGAGTATATCGACAAGGAAGATTCACCGCGTCCAGTGACGTACCAATTAGAGCTTCTCCGTAAAGTCGGGTTTGCTCAAGTTGAGTTATTACACAAAAATTCCTGTTTTGCAGCTTTCGGTGCAATTAACTCTGGCTGATTAGTCGCAGTCCTGAAGAATCTCTTTGCCCGTTGAATGGGCAGATCTATTCAACGGGCTTTAAGATCAGTAATAAGAAAAGAAATACACAATCTGGCTTTATTCGTTATCCAGCACATCTCCCACCCAGGCAAGAGCTGCTGCAACTTTGGGAAAACCGATGGTTGAAATAAGAAGAATCAGGGTGTGTTGAAGTTCTTCTTCACTTGCTCCAGCCTGTAGTGCTCGTTTGGTATGAGAGTTTACAGCACCGACTGACCCTGCCGCAGCGGCTACTCCCAGTTGGATAAGTTCAGATGTCTTGTTGTCGAGGGGGCCAGCCTTACGGATTGTGGTGCCCAGATTTTGTACAGCATCCAGAACTTCAGGAAAACGTTTTTGCAGACGACGGTAATGTTTCGGGCCTTTTTTCTTAGACATGATTTATCTCCTTTTAATGATGGTTACTTAATGTCGTTACCTTTTAAAATTGTAACGATCTTCACGATTTACTTCTCATAAATTTTGAAGGTACTGGATCAACATCCTTCAGTTTGCTTAACAGCAGATCAAGATCAAAAATATTCGGCACCTCACTTCGATAGCGTTCCAGAGCTTCAACTGACTTTGCTGCCATGGAAGCAGCACCCTTAATATTGTCTCGATCCAGTTGAACATACATGCCGGCTGCACGGATCATTGCCTGTAGTGTCAGCTTATCAGAACCGGCGGCGTGAAGCAATGAATGTTCCAGAATTTCATGTACCTCAAAAGGACTTTGAGGTTTGAAAAATTGATTTGCGCAATTCGGGGTTATTTTTCCAGAGAGCCCCATAGTAGTGCTCGCTGTCAGAATATACCCGGGCACAATCACAGTAGCTGGGTTCATGTATCGGAAAAACAAAGTTTCGGTGTGAATCATTCTCAGAAGTGGATGCCAGATGAAAACCAACTGTTTTATTTCAGCCGCAGGCTACTAACTATTCTGGATTCTGTCTTCTGAATGTGCCCGCAGGCATCATGTCCGGAGCACACCTTCACCCCTTAAACCGACA
>DQVD01000388.1 GCA_015661935.1 Desulfocapsa sulfexigens
CCCTTTCATCTGTCCAACAGTTATGAATTTTGCAGCCTTATAACAGGTTCCCAGGTCACGTTGTATCAACGAATATCTCTACCATGGCTACCTCTGTTCCGTAACGATCTTTCCAGTCTTCCGCTAAACGACGTAAACACGCCCCAAGAGTATGGCTAGCGAGATGTGGTAGTTAACCCAATCTGGATAACGAAGACTTCGAAATCAAAAAACGAGTGTTGTTGCAAATCAAACCAGGATTCCGTTCCCGAATTTCAGCTTCCCAGCCTATCCATTGATCGCGAAATTCCTTCTATTGCCACAACGACGAAGACAAACGAAAATTCGGCGCATTATTTGGATAATTACTTCTCCCCATATCCCTTATGGTACCGAGTTTTGGCTGTTTTTAACATTGACACTATGCTTTTTTCGAGAGGTCTGGTCTTATGGTTTAATGAGATTGTGCAATTTTTCTCCAGCCAACCATCGATCAAGATTATCGGCAAAAAAACCGGCAAATCGCTCGTGCCAATCCACAACGGAATCACAATAGTGAGGACTCAGCAAAACATTACCCAACTTCCACAATTGACTCGATTGGGGCAATGGCTCTTCACTGAACACATCCAGATATGCACCAGCAATACTTGCTTCCCGCAATGCTGAGATGAGCGCCTCTTCATCCACGACGTTGCCCCGCGCAGTATTTATCAAATAGGCACTCTTTTTCATGGATGCGAGCATCTTTGCATCAAAGAAATGATGGGTTGCCTCATTATATGGAAGGTGTAGTGATACAAAATCCGCCTTTGGCAGCAGATCCGGCAATCTATCCTGAGTATAAACTTCATCTGCGTCGGGGGAATCCTGTACTCGCGAGCGCACCGCAGTTACATGCATACCGAAATGATGTGCATTAATAGCCACAGCACGGCCAATATGTCCAAGACCAATCAGAAGAAGTTTCTGTCCCTCAAGGGATCGCCAGGGCAGTTTTCGATACATCTTTTCCTGTTGCTGCTGCTGATAACGAAAAAAGCCAAAATTGAGATTAATCATTGCCCCCATAACCGTTTCTGCCTGAAACCTGCTGAGTACTCCGGCACAGTTCGTGACAGGACAGGCTATCTGCTGCAGATCACCAATATGATCATAGCCGGCACCGGCCACCTGGATCCATTGCACACAGGATTCACGGGCAGCCATGGTTTGAGCTTTGGTGGAAATAGCATCACAACGAAAACTCAGCAAAACCTGTGGGTTGCACTCAGCCATTTGTTTTGCAACTTCAATATCATTGCGGGCACTGTGAAATGATACCTCAGGAAATCTTGCACATAAGGTTTCAAAATATCGATCCGGCTCATGATGAAGAACCAGAATAGTAGTAGTACTTGTAGCCATACTATATCCCACTCGAAAATTCCGGTTCATACTCAACGGTGAATTGAGCTGAGCTTTTATTACGAATACTTAAAAAATTCTTATTCTTTTTGGTGTAAGGACAAATCGGATTAACGCATAACTCAAATCCAAATTGAGTATAAAAACCAGGATTCCCCAAAACATACAGGGTACTTTCCTTGATTATATTCTGACGCAAGGCAAAGTTGAGCAACTCAGATCCTATGCCCTGATGTTGATACTCTGGCTTTACAGCCAAAGGTGCCAAGTGCAACCCGCATACTTCACTACCATTATAGGCCTTGGAAAAAGCAATATAGGCCACAACCTTATTGGTGTGGATACATGCCCAGTCATGTATGATTTTATTATTCTTATGGAGATTCCCTACTAACTGCTCTTCATAGTGACTTCCTGGAAATGCCTCTCTCAACAAAGCAGAAGCCTTGGCGTACATATCTGGTGTAAGACTACGTATTTTCATTAATAATTATCCAAACAAGATTAAGTATATTTCTCTAATTGTTTCATTTCACAGTTCAAGGTACTATGAAAAGCCATTGACTTCAAACTTGCTGTTTTGTAGTAAAGAGTATGTATACATTTCGTTTCTTAAGAACTTATACAAGCCGTCGCACTCGTATTAATCGTCAGGCTCAGGAGACCCCGCACTATGCTTTATAAACACAGACCGAACTCCACAGAGGTTCTTTTCAATATCCTTTTGCTTATCACCATCCTCTTTTCGGCAACAATCGCAATTGCCCAAACCCGCTATATTAAGCCCAGCTCAGAAATTGTAGTCAGACGAGGCCAGGGGAATGAATTTAAAATCATCGCAATGGTAAAAGATGGAGTAGCAGTTGAATTCCTTGAAGCAAGCGATACCCACGCAAGGATACGTCTCGCCAATGGCAAAGAAGGATGGATACTCAAAAGATTTCTCAGTGACGAGGAACCCCTTGAAGCAATTGTTGCTTCTTTGCGCACTGAAAATGAAGCCCTTATCCAAAAAGAAATTGACGCCACGTTAAAATTCGACGCAGTGAGCGCAACCCTCAGCCAAACTGAGCAGGAACTTGATTCTATCCTGAGCGAAAGAGACCAGCTGAAAGCAGATTATCTACAGTTACAAAAAGATACGGAAAATGCAGTGCAACTGAAAAATAATTTACAAAAGAGCAGCAAGAATAACAAAATACTCTCTCAAAACTTAGCAGCCCTGCAACAGGAAAATGATCGAATCAAAGATGATGTTGCATTTAAATGGTTTCTTGCAGGCGGTGGAGTTCTTGTCTTTGGAATGCTTATCGGGAGTATCTTTACCAAGTCACGTAAAAGAAGACCTTCACTCTTATAAAAAGTTGCAAATAGCCTGAACCAGAAACCGGTCTGTTTTCGTCCTCATCAGATAAAACGTTTCAATCTGTCAGCGGTGAATACATCCACCGTACCTGGAGTGAGTCCATGATTTGCAATCACCTTTTCTGCCTGAGCCAGTAATTCAGGGCTATTCATGTCGGAGAGTCCGCTGAACAAACCAGTCCTTCTCCCCACCATGTAAACCATCTGTCCCTCGGGTTGCATCGCCAGAAATGTCTTCAACGCTGCTGTTATCTGTTCCATATCTTCCGGCAGACGCCCTTCAGCCTCCTGAAACAGGTTCACAACATGATCACTCTTTACCATGCTTGTAATATTGTGAAGGTTTTCAAAAAACAGCAGCAATTCTTCTGCGACCTGTAAATCACCAAGTTTTGCAAATCTACCCTCCTTACAATCTTTATATAGCACAAGATTCTCTGGAAGTGCCAGAGTTCGAATACGAATAAAATCAGGGTTTATTTGATTGATGGCATCAGCTGTTTCCAGCGCATTTTCTCTGGTGAATTTCTTTCCCCCAAGGCCGGGCATAAAATATTCTGAAAGTTCAATACCTGCTCGTTTAACCTTTTGTCCGGCAAGAATATGACCCTTTTTATCCACCCCTTTCTTTACAAAATCAAGGACTGCATCGGCTGCAGACTCTAGACCAATATGGAGCCTGTTGAGACCTGCTTCAGCAAGCCTTATCATTTCACTATCACTCTTGCGCACTATTGTGTGAGATCTTGCGTAGGAGGTGATACGTTCCACATGTGGAAAGGAGGTTTTCAAATAGGTAAGGATCTGGGCAAGATAATCCGTTTTGATGATCAGACTATTTGCATCCTGAAGAAAAATCGATTTCATCCCGCCCCGGATCCAATTCAAGGCAGTATGAAATGCCATCTTTTCACCCGACGGCCTGCCTGAATGAAGCGCAACTAACTGACGATGAGTCCCCCCATCTTCCCGTGCCTGAATGTTTTGTATTTCAGCAACGTAGTGACGAATTGTATCAATATCTTTTATGATATGTTCCACCGGACGGATACTGAACTTTTCTCCCTTGTACAGGCCACAAAAAGTGCATCTGTTCCAGGGACAATTTCTGGTAATTCTGAGCAAAAGACTTCTGGCTTCGCTCGGTGGCCTGATGGGGCCCAGCTCAAAGCCTTGATAGCTTTCAACTTCCTTCATGGCGAACTCTTAGTATGAATCAGTTGAATCCCTTCTGTTTTCAGGAATTGTATGGTTTTACTGCAGACTGGTGCTGTGGTTTTCAAAGCAACATTACAATCAGGATTGATTTTCTGTATCATTTGGGCTTTCTCTAAAATCTTTTTCCCATCACCCATAATAATCCGACTCTTCCTGTTTA
>DQVD01000371.1 GCA_015661935.1 Desulfocapsa sulfexigens
CAGAAAATTTCTTTGAAAAAAGCAAGAAATTGTTCTGTAAGGCACTAAAATACAAAATTTTTGTGAAGTGAAACAGTGACTTATTCGTTTAGGGGGAAGTAGAGCGCGGAATGTACATTGACATTAGTCGGAATGTTAAGGTATTGTGTCCATAGTACATGGACATTTGTGAAGAGGGAAAATATGGAACTGACCGGAAAACAGCAGCAGTTTTTTGATTACCTGCAGAAGAAGCTAGTCGAATGTGGGCAATCGCCAAGTTTACGAGAGGCCGCGGATGATCTTGGTGTCAGTCGTAATGCCGTGGCGCAGCTTATCGGGCAGCTGGAGCGGAAAAAGGTGATTGAGCGTGAAGGGCGCTATAGTCGTTCTCTTCGTATTTTGCAGCAATTACCCGAAAAAAAAGAGAGGGAAAGTCGGATTCGGGAGTTACCGGTGGTTGGGCAGATAACAGCAGGATTGCCCATGTATGCGCAACAGGAATGGGATGGATCGGTGCTTGTGGATAGAACGATTTTTCCAGGTAATAATTTGTTTTGTCTGCGTATTCGCGGTGAGTCCATGCAGGATGCAGGAATACTGGATGGCGATCTTGTTGTTTGTGAGCCTAGGCAGTATGCGGAAAATGGTGAAATTGTAGCTGTGCTTATTCAGGAGGAAGAGGCCACGGTAAAACGGTTTTTTCTGGGAGAAAACTATATTGAGCTGCGGCCGGAAAATAAAAAATTCAACACCATCCGTTATTCTTTTTCTGATATTCTGGTACAGGGAAAAGTGGTGGGTGTGATCAGAAGTTATGACAAAAGATAATCTTTGTCCGGTTGTAATAGGAACCAGCGGCTATTCCTATACGGAGTGGGTGGATAGCGGCTTTTATCCGCAAGGTACAAGAACTCCCGGAATGCTCTCTCTTTACGCGGATGTTTTTCCAATTGTTGAACTGAATTACACCTGGTACCAGATGGTTCGCGCTGAAGCCATTAGTCGGATGATTGCTAAAGCTCCCAAAAGTTTTCTTTTTGCAGCAAAGCTTACAAGAACACTCACCCACGAGCGAGACCGGGATTGGCAGCAGGAATTAAAATTGTACCGGGAAGGGATCAAGCCCCTGGAAAAACAATTGGCTGCGATTCTGATTCAATTGCCGCCTGATTTTAATTGGAGCGTACAAAACCGCTATTATCTTGCCCATTTGCTTGATGGTTTATATGGGTTTCCTCTGGCTGTTGAATTTCGCCATGTTTCCTGGGCCAGGGATTCTGTATTTAGAGAGTTGGAAGAACGGCGGGTAACATTGGTCACGGTGGATGCTCCTTCCATGCCAACACTTTTTCCCTGTCTTGATGTCATCACCAATCCCGATTTTTTCTTTGTTCGTTTTCACGGCCGTAATATACAGGGCTGGCAGTCTGGAAATATGCAGAAGAAATTTGATTATTCGTACTCACGGGAAGAGCTTGAGAAGTGGGATTTACAGTATCTGCAATCTCTGCGTTCTCATGCCGGAAAAGGTCTTGTTTTCTTTAATAACCATGTTCGTGCCCAGGCACCAGATAATGGAAGATTGCTGCAGAAGCTTTTAGAACAGGAATAATGATGCTGGACAGGGAAATTATACATTTCAATGTCACTGATTTTGCTGTGGCAGTTGAGCGGATACAGGACAGTTCTTTGAAACATGTTCCACTAATTGTTGCACCTGTTCAGGCTTCGCGTGCTCTTGTGTATGATATGAGTGAAGAAGCTTACGGGGACGGGGTACGTAAGGGGATGCGCCTGAGCCTTGCCCATAAATATTGCAGGAAGGCACAAGTTCTTATGCCGCAGCCTGCGCTTTATCGCAAGGCCATGATGGCACTTGTGAAACGAGTCATATCTTATACACCGTTGGTGGAGCAGGGCGCAGAAGATGGGCACCTTTTTATGGATGTTACCGGAACCCACAGGCTTTTTGGTCCGGCTCCGGACATTGCCTGGCGATTGCGGAAACAGCTACAGAAGGAGTTGGGGCTTGATCCGGTCTGGAGTCTTGCCACGAATAAACTGGTATCCAAGATTGCATCAAGGATGGTACGGCCTTTTGGTGAATATATTGTTGGATCGGGTGAAGAACGCGCATTTCTTTCCCCCTTGCCCTTATCCATGCTGCCGGGATTAACACCTGGAGAGATACGACTGCTGGCAGACTTTAATCTGTCGCGAATCGGACAGTTGGCAGATTTAAGTCGTGAGCAGTTGCTGGTAGCTTTTCAGAAACGGAGCACATATTTATATGATGCAAGTCGTGGACGGGATAGCACAGCAGTGCTTCCGGGAACGAAAAGGAATCATCACATTTCAAGAGAACATACCTTCGAGCAGGATACCGGAGCTTATAAAGAAGTACAGTCTGTCATCACCATGCTTATTCATGAAATAGGAAGAACCCTGCGACAACAGGGCCTGCTTGGGAGGCGTATGGGAATTGCTCTGAGCCATAGTGATGGAACAAAGACGATCCGTCAGGCTACTTACAAAAATGGGAGCGATAATGACTTTTTGTTACGCCGCCTGGCGCTTGCCGCGCTTGACAGGGCCTGGGGGCGTCGCATTCGTGTTCGCAGCTGTGCTTTGATCTGTGATCGTTTCCTTCCCAAATCACGTCAGCAATCTCTTTTTGTTATGGCAACCCATCGGGAACAGCAGCAGGAGCAAATTTTGTCCGCCATGGACAAGGTGTGCAACCGCTTTGGAAACGGAATGATTCGACTGGGAACAGCCCCCTGAGTTGTGTTTTCCCTATCTGTTCGATCCTATTATTCCCTGATGCGGGGATGCAGTTCACCGGAAAAGCTCTGCGAGTGTGCCAAAAATCTTGGGTATTCAGGGCTTGCACTTACGGATCATAATTCCCTTACAGGACTTTGGTCTTTTCTTGCTGCCTGTAAACAGTATAAACTTGTCCCTGTTGTCGGTGTAGAACTTACTGATGTTAAGGGCTTATCAAAGGTTATTTGTTTAGCTGTCGATTCGGTGGGATATGGTAATTTATGCAATTTAGTAACTAAACGGCTATGTGATAAAAACTTCTTATTAGAACAAGAAGTGATAAAACATTCTGTTGGTGTTGTTGTACTCTCAACGTCTCTTTCATTTCTCAAAAACCTCCACCATTCGAAGGTGGATTTAGTTGCAAATCTCGGTGACAGACCAACGGAACAGGCAGGTAAGCTTCGAAAATGGGCACAGCAGAACTCCATTCCTGCTGTGGCTGTTCCTGCGGTTGTCATGGCTGAAAAAGATGAAGAGTCTCTTTTGGAACTTATGGATGCGATTCGGACAAACAGTCGTCTGGATATACACCAAACAACCAATATCTCACCTGCATGTCTGGAATCGCCCGCTGTCTACCGGGAACGCTTCGCAGTGTGGCCGGAAGTTATGGTCGCAACGGATCATCTTGCTGCGCGCTGCAGTTTCAGAGGCCCGGATTTTGGGATTGTTATGCCTCCTTGGGAAGGTGATAAAACTGGTGACGGAGATGCAGATTCTCTGCGTAATGCGGCGTATAGAGGTGCCTGTCGTCGCTATGGAACAGACCTCTCAGAAGCTGTGGTAGAACGGCTTGAGCATGAGCTTGCTGTTATTGATTCCATGGGCTTTTCCTCCTACTTTCTTGTGGTCAGAGATATTGTACACCAATCTCTTAGCGGCAGTACCAGGCGATCATCCAGAATTTGCGGGCGTGGTTCCGGTGCAGCATCGCTCGTTGCCTATTGTCTTGAAATTACCAATATTTGCCCGGTAAAGCATAATCTGTATTTTGAACGCTTTCTTAATCCGGGGCGCACAGATCCACCCGATATCGATATTGATTTTTCCTGGGATGAACGGGATGATGTTCTCGACCAGGTTTTGACTAAACATGCTGGTCACGCGGCCATGGTTGCGACCATTATTCGTTTCCAAACACGTATGGCCATTCGGGAAACTGCAAAGGCCTTTGGAATGCCTGCTGGAGAGATTGCGCGTATAAGTAAAGGACTTTCCGGGATCCACGGGTTCCATGGCGAGTCGCTACTTGCCTCGTTGCTGAAAATTCCTGCTTTGGCAAAAGAATCACTTACAGATATCTGGCCTGAAATCATAACTCTTGCTGCAAAATTAATAGGGATTCCACGTCAAATTTCTGTCCATCCTGGCGGGGTGGTTATCACTCCCAAAGCAATAAGTGATTATGTGCCGGTACAGTTTGCCGCCAAAGGAGTTCCAATCATTCAATGGGATAAGGATGGCGCGGAAGAAGCAGGGCTTGTCAAAATAGATCTGCTTGGTAACCGAAGTCTCGGAGTAATTAGAGACTGTATTGCTTTTATTGGCGATAATGGACGCAGTTTTGATGAAGAATACTGGCAGCCTGAAGACGATCTGCAAACCTGTGCAGCAATCGCTGCCGGGAAAACCATGGGATGCTTTTATATTGAAAGCCCGGCCATGCGTCTGCTTCAGAAAAAGGCGGGAACTGGAGACTTTGAGCAGCTTGTGCTTCAGTCATCCATTATTCGCCCGGCTGCCAATGATTTTGTCCGTGAATATGTACGGCGTCTTCATGGCGGAAAGTGGCAGCATCTTCATCCGCAACTGGAACTTGTTCTGGATGAGACATTCGGGCTTATGGTGTATCAGGAAGATGTGTCACGGGTGGCGGTGGCACTCGCCGGATTCAGCCATGCACGGGCCGATGGTTTGCGAAAGGTGATGTCTAAAAAAGATAAGGTATTACGCCTGAAAGATTATCAGTGTGAGTTTGATAAAGGATGTGCTGAACGGGGAGTGGATAAGAAAATACGCACGCAGCTCTGGCAGATGATGATGAGTTTTGACGGGTATTCTTTCTGCAAACCGCACTCTGCGTCATACGCCAGAGTTTCTTACCAGGCGGCATATCTGAAAACCCATTATCCGGCAGAATTTATGGCGGCGGTGATTTCAAATCAGGGTGGATATTATTCAACATTTGCCTATGTTTCAGAAGCAAAACGACTCGGCGTTTCTGTTTTGCCGCCCTGCGTCAATAAAAGTGAGATCAGATGGACAAAAGAGAAGGGAGCAAAGAGTATCCGGGTGGGATTAATGTCTGTAAAAGGTTTGGCAGCAGAGACTATGGAACAGATTGTCAGAAGACGTAAGGCCCAAAAATATGTCTCCAGTGTTGATTTCTGGCAACGTGTTTCTCCACATAAGGACGAGTGCCGTGCTTTGATCCAGGCGGGAGCATTGGACAATGTCTGCACTGACAGTAACAGGAGTAAACTTTTCTGGGAA
>DQVD01000424.1 GCA_015661935.1 Desulfocapsa sulfexigens
AGCGTTAAAACTTCCCTGATGAAGGAAAATAGAAGGAGGAAGGACATAAACCTTACCAAATTTCTTTTCAAATTTAAAAAATTCAACAGCATCATTAGGATGCTGGAGGTATAAGACTAATTGTTGATCAGTGGGCTCTGTTCCGATTCTTTCAGTAAGAGTCTCTTTTTCTTTGGCGATATCCATGTCACCAATATCTTCAACACCACCTTCTTCTTCAAGAACCTTTTCCCAGTCAGCGCCAAGAACTTTTTCAAAAATCCAGTCTTCGGGCTTATAAAAAGGAAAAGGACCATATTTCCCAAGAAGAAGATTGCGTAGATCACCAGAGGCATTTCCGTAGCGTTCTCCACCCTGAACATTTGATACTGCTGTCGTCCAGAGAATCTGAGATCCGGGAGTTACCGACCAGTAATTACCGAGTTCCTTCTGAACCCGTGGTAGTTCTTTATGAAGAATGTCCGGCATTTTATCAAGGAAACCACCTTTTGAGGCCTGCTCAAGGCTTGATCCCATAGCACCACCGGGAAGTTTATGGATTTGCACAGTTGGCTGAAATCCTTTTATCTGTGACTCAAAGGCTTCATAATGTTGTCTTTCATCACGTATCACTTCAGATGTTTCAATAACTGCCTCTTCATTAACGGTTGCAGGTGTATGACCCAGATCCTTTAAGGTCTGGATAACAGTTAGAATTGGTGGGGGACCATAAAAGCCGGTAAAAGAAGCATCCGCTGCATCCACAATGGTTGCACCATTTTGAACCGCGGCAACAATTCTTCCAACATCGTTACCATCGGTATTATGACCATGATAATGAATGGGAAGATCAGGAAATTTCTGGCGAATACTATCAACAAGCTGTCCAATACGTGTCGGTGTTCCAAGGCCGCCATGGTTTTTAATACAGAGGATGATATCGCTTCCTGTTACATCAAGAATTTCCTTAACTTTCGATACGTAATAGGCATCAGTATGTTCAGGGCCTGTGGAAAAGCAAATACAGGGCTCATTGATTTTGCCGGCTTTACCAACTTCCTCGAATACTGCCTGCATATTCGGGACATAGTTCATAAAATCAAAGGTACGCCATACATCCACATATTTAGCAAATTCTTTGACGGTGAAGCGGATAACATTCTGCGGGTATGGCCGATATCCAAAAAGATTAACGCCACGGCAAAGTGTCTGGAACATGGTAGTTGGCATCTTCTTACGAAGAATCTCAAGCTTCAAAAAGGGGTCAACCTGTTTACGCAAAATATCAACATGAACAGAAGCTCCGCCGGTGATTTCCAGTGAAAAATATCCGGCACGCTCTCTTGATTCTGCAGCCATGAGTTCAGTGTGTAACAGAATTCTGTTTTTAAAATCGGACTGAGAGAGGTCACGGGCGGTATTGGTTATATGATATCCATCTGCATCTTGTAACTGTCGTATTACCTTGGCAGGAGATGTTCCTTGTACAATTCGTTCCATAGTCTTTCCTTGTTCTCTATCAATGGTTGCTTGGGATTTTTACTCAACAAAAAAACAAAGTCTCAAATCCGGCAAAAAAATATCTCGTTTTGTAAATAACAGTTCTTATGCAGCGTAAGGATTATGTCCACGATGATGAATCTCAGCAATTAAATTGGCAAGTTTGCTTGCCTCGTTAACGTTATCATCATAGTCTAACAGCTCAGGATGTTTATCCAGATAGGAAGTATCAAAATTCCCGGCAAGAAAATTAGCCTCTTTTGCAATATTGAGATAAAACGGGATGGTTGTTTTCGGTCCGGAAATAACAAAGTTGGTCAGACAGCGACGTAACCTGTCAACGGTTTCATTCCAGGAGAAACCATGCACGGTCATCTTCACAAGTAATGAGTCGTATACTTCAGGAATGGTAAAGCCCTGGTAAACAAAACCATCAAGACGAACGCCATACCCACCTGGAGAGCGATAAACAGAAACAGTTTTACCACCTTCCGGCATAAAATCAGCCTTTGGATCCTCGGCATTGATACGCATTTCAATCGCGTATCCACGCATTTGAACATCTTCCTGAGAGAAAGCCAGTGGTTTTCCCATGGCAAGTTTGATTTGGGTACGAACAATATCGATCCCGGTAATCATCTCAGTTACCGTGTGCTCAACCTGCACCCGGGTATTTATTTCCATAAAATAATAATTGAAGTCCTTATCAATCAGGAATTCGACTGTACCTGCGTTAAAATAGTTGGAAGCTTTTGCGGCTTTAACTGCAGTCTCGCAGATTGAATCAAGAAATTCATTGTCTGCAATCATGGAGGGTGCAATTTCAATCAGTTTCTGATTTCTTCGCTGGATTGAGCAATCACGGGTTCCAAGATGGACAGTTTTCCCGGTTTTGTCAGCCATGATTTGAACTTCCACATGCTTGGGCTCAATAACAACTTTTTCAAGATAGACACGATCGTCATTAAACGCAGCTTTTGCTTCAGCTCGCGCAATGGGGAGCTCTTCGGTCAGTTGATCTGCATTTTCAATAAGCCTGATGCCACGGCCACCACCACCACAGGTCGCTTTCAGCATTATGGGGTATTTATATTTTTCTCCAAAAGCAAGTGCGGTTTTTAGCCCTTCATCACCATGTGGCAGATTATCGCTACCAGGAACCATTGGAATGCCTGCATCTTCCATAATCTGTCTGGCGATAACCTTATTACCAAGATTACTAATGACGGTGGAGGACGGGCCGATAAATATTATATCATTATCTTCACACGCTTTTGCAAAATCAGGATTTTCAGCAAGAAAACCATACCCCGGATGAATGGCAACAGCACCGGATGTTTTGGCAGCTGTAATGATTTTAGCAATGTTGAGATAATCACAGCGAGGGCCATCTCCTAGCCATACGGCCTCGTTTGCGATACGGATGTGACGTGATTCCTTGTCTGGTGTTTCGTAAACCGCAACAGCTTCGTAGCTTAATTCCTGGATGGCACGGATAAGCCGAATAGCGATTTCACCACGGTTTGCTACAAGTATTTTTGTTTTCAAAGCGGCTCCTTTAACAGATTATTTCAAAATTACTACAGAATGACGAATAAGAAAAACCCTCTCAAAAAAAAGAAGATTTTGGTGATTGTTTTTTTACATCTCGAGTAAAAATCAAGGCAACGAGAACATTATGTATACCATGTTTGTTTTGTAAAGGCAAGTGATACTGGTGTATTG
>DQVD01000337.1 GCA_015661935.1 Desulfocapsa sulfexigens
TAAAATAAAAAATAAGTGGTGTTCTGAAGGATTGTTCTGTTGTTCAGTTCGTTTTAGCCAACGGTATCAACTATATTTCCACGTAAATCTTCAAGTGTCTGTCGAAGTTGTAATATCTCCTCAGCAGGAATTTGCCGGATAACTTCTTCAGTCTCATTATCAAATATTTTGACGATAAGTTCTGCGTTGTCATCTCTTTCAAAACGCACACTGTAGAGACCATCTTCTGTAACTGATTTAATCTGGCTCAACAATTCTTCAGGTTGAACAATCTTTTCAGAAGATGATGCCTGGGGCGTATCAGCAACTTTTTCTTTATTCTTTCGCTGCGAATCAACCTGATCAGAAACCTGTGATCGGGGTTGCGCACTGTTTCCTGCATTTGTCAGGGCTTCAATATTCATTATATCCTCCTTCCATAGAAGGTTTTTCTGTCAGCTTTTTTGTTTTACTGAAAATACGTTGGCCCCACTAGGGTGGCGAACCACCCTAGTGGGGGTAAAGTTAAAAAACTAAAGAATTATCCGAGTAGTGACAATGCCAACTGAGGAGCCTGGTTCGCTTGGGCCAGAATTGAAACTCCAGCCTGCTGCAGGATATTGTTCTTGGTCATTGCAGAGGTTTCCTGGGCGATATCCGCATCGAGGATTCGACTACGGGCAGCAGAAAGGTTTTCTGATACATTCGAGAGGTTGGCGATGGTTGATTCAAAACGGTTTTGAACCGCACCAAGCCCACCACGAATATTATCAACCTGCATAAGAGCACTATCAACGGCCATGATAGCATTTGCAGAACCCTCTACTGTGGTAATATCTACATCGTTAATTGTACTGAGAGTACTGGTATTAGCGTCGCCTATATTAACTCCTGCGAAAAGCGATCCATTAGCGGCATCTACACTGCTGGTAACGTTGAAGGAACCGGCACTTGAAATTTCTACCACACCACCAACAGTTGAAGAATCAGTAGTTGTTGTTGCACCTAATGTTTCTGCGTTACCTATAGTACCTGTGAGATCCATTGTTTCTCCAGAAGTACTATGGAACAGATCATCAATAGCAATATCGGCACCAGATGATTGATTAAGTTCAATACTTGTTTTGTCAGCACTTAATGTTGCAGTAACTCCAGTGTTTCCAGCCTGATCATTAATGGCTGCTGCCAGGGTACTAAGATCAGAGGTAAGAACAGTGGCACTGATAGCAATAGCAGTGGTATTGGTACCAGTGAGATCAAAACTTACTGTTCCATCTACCGAGAGATTACTTAAGGTGGCTGTTGTACTTGCTGTAGCTGTAACACCAGTATCGGTAGAAATATCATTGATTTTTTCGGCAATAACAGCTGCAGTGTCACCATTAGCTACAGACGCTGTTTGTGAACCTTCCATGCCGATTACTGTTAATGTTTGTGCGGCAATATCGTTGATAGAATGGGAAGCAGCACCTGAGGTTGCTCCACCAAGAGCGAAGTCGTCAGTTGCATTGTTGGAGTTCAGATTATGATTACCAAGATCAACAGCCTTTGCAGAATCAATACCAAAACTAATGGTTTGGTGTGCATTGGCACCGACCTGGAATTGAGCTGAGGTCATTGAACCATCAAGTAAACTTTTACCATTGAACGCTGTGGTTTCAGCAATTCTGGTCATTTCCTGTTTCAGCTGGTTAACTTCAGCTTGAAGGGAAGAACGATCAGAAGCACTGTTTGTGTCGTTTGCTGACTGGACAGCCAGTTCACGCATACGTTGCAGGATATTAGTAGTTTCCTGCAGAGCACCTTCAGCCGTTTGAGCTAGAGAGATACCATCGTTTGCGTTACGAGATGCCTGATTCAGACCGCGGATCTGCGAGGTCATACGATCCGAAATAGCAAGTCCGGCTGAATCATCTTTAGCTGAGTTGATGCGGAGACCGGATGAGAGACGCTGCATTGATTTTGCCAATGCAGATTGAGAATTACCCAAGTGACGTTGGGCATTGAGAGACATTACATTTGTGTTAATTGAGAGACCCATAATATTCCTCCGTGAATATATTTGTTGGGAGATTGTTTAGGCATCCTTGCCCATTTAGTGCTGCATACTGCTTTAATGTTAGTTTGACACCTCCTTGTTAGGTTAATTTTATATCTTAACGATTTATCGGTTAGCAAAAGAAAAGAGTTTAGGGTAAAAGAGGTATTTTTTTTAATTAATGTGTTGTTTTTGGCTAAGTACTTAATAATGCAGTAAATTAAATTTTGAAAAAAATATCATTAATTTCTTTTTTTGGTCGGAAAGTAAGTTTGCCACCATTTTCCTGAAAGACCAGACAGTTTCCGGGAGTATCAGTATTAATGACACTACATCCCTGTGATATGGTAGATCCACTTTGAACATGACTTGAACCGAGTACAGCTGTGTTTGGATACAGTATGACATTGTCGCCAAGAATCGGTGCAATTCCATGATTTTTCCCAATTGTTGAGTTTTGGTACAAGACGAGATAATTTCCATAGCTTGCTTTAGCAAGAACAATACCGACAGAATGTCCGATAAAGAATACTTCCGGCATTTTTATCTCATAAAAACAATCAATTCCATTGAGTGCTTTATTGAGTAGAAATAATTTTGTGCAGATTCGTTTGTTGCCCTCTTTAATCCAAAGAGTATTGGCGAGAAAATAGAGAAAGATTGTGTATTGTGATGAGTGCAGGTAATCAAA
>DQVD01000222.1 GCA_015661935.1 Desulfocapsa sulfexigens
AAACCAAAAACTCGTTTAACATATTGATGTTACAAGCAAAGCTTGAAAATCGACAAGCAACAGCCAGAATTGTGTCGTAACTACTGATATTGACAAGAAAAAGACCAATCGCTTCATCACCCTTTAAAAAAATAACTTCAACATTGCAAAACCTCCAATCAGGAGAACAACAAAGGCAATACAGAGAAGATTAAAATAACGATCAATAAAGCGCTTGGCTGAATCACCCCATTTATACAGAAGCCATGCCACGATAAAAAAACGACAGGCCCGGGCAGCAAAAGAAGCCATCAGAAAAACAGGCAGATTAACATGAGCAACGCCAGCTGTAATGGTGGTCAATTTATAAGGCAGAGGAGTCAGCCCAAAGATAAAAACAATCCAGGCATTCCAGTGATCATAGACCTGGAACAGGTATTCACCGCCAAGGGTGCTTCCCATACTTGAGATAAGATAGGATGGCAATGCAATATCTAGCCGTCCATCAACATCAACGAGAGTCATGTGGGCCACATTTTCAACAATCCAGCGTCCCATGGTATCCCAGGCAAAGACGCCGATCCCGTATCCTGCAAGGCCACCGGCAACCGAGGCGAGCGTGCACCAGAATGCATATTTATACCAGCGACCGGTTGCTCCAAGCACCAGAGCAATGAGTAAAACATCAGGCGGGATTGGAAAAAAACTTGATTCAGCAAAGGAGAGAACAACGAGTGCCAGCAACCCGTATTTGCTGTCTGCCCAGTGCAGCATCCAGTCATACAATCGTCGCACAAGGCCGTTCTTTTTTGTTTTTTCTTCAGTCATTTTTCCAGCCGTGCTCTCCTATTAAACTCACAAAACGAACACTTTCGAGCCGCTGTACTTTAATCTCACCATCTTTCCTGGAAAGATATTGCAATTCCTGCACACTTCGATCCCCAACAGGAATAACCATACGACCGGGATCTGCAAGTTGATCTATCAATGGTTCAGGGATTTCAGGGCTGCCAGCGGTAACAATAATAGCATCATAGGGTGCATGTTCCTGCCATCCCGTGGTTCCATCATCAAGGCGGGAAAGAATATTGTAGTAGTGCAGCTGGTCAAATATTTTGCGGGCTCCGGCAAGGAGGGTGTTGATCCGTTCGACGGTATAAACTTTCTCACAAAGTCTTGAAAGTACTGCAGCCTGATATCCGGATCCGGTACCTATCTCGAGAACCTTTTCACATCCCTGTAACTGCAGGGCCTGGGTCATTGCAGCCACAATAAAAGGCTGAGAGATTGTCTGGTCACCGGCGATGGGAAGAGGATGATCACCATAGGCTCTTGCCTGCATGGCATCATCGACAAAGAGGTGTCTAGGCACCTCTGACATAACTTTTAAAACATTGGGATCACTAACCCCACGTGGATGGAGCTGTTCCTGCACCATTCGCTCCCGTGATGTGGCAAAGCGAGCTGTCACTTCTTTTCAGTCTCCTGCCAGGAATAATCATCCTGCCAGTCAAATTCATCAGCTTCATAACCGCTATAGCGGCAGAGTGTAACAGTATCTCCCGAAAGAGTTACAACTACCATATGATACCCGTCGGGATCAAAAGATCCTCCCACAAAGGGTGTATCCTGCAAGAGAGTCCGGGATTCCTCGTAATAAACCCATTCTTCTATTCCGGGGCTTACCATGCGCTTGGAATCAGGGTCTCCCATGAGTTCCAGAACTTCCTCGCGAGTGGTCTCTCCAGCTTTAATCATGGCGACATCGGAAACCAGATGACGTGTAGGCGTTCCTGAACATCCTGCAATAAACAGGGCCAGAAACAATATATTTGCGTAAAAAAAAGGACGAAAAATATTTAGCATGGGAATCTCCCGCTAAAATAAGAACGGTTGAGGAGGTCTTAAAACTCCTATTTTCAACCGTTCTATAGCGTGACGAGGTGCTTTTTTCAATATATAACTAACCCTGTTCAGGAAGAAAGGCAGTTCACTGGATAAATGCCTTATCAGAAAATTTCTTTGAAAAAAACAAGAAATTGTTCTGTAAGGCACTAAAACTATGCCCCGACAGCTTTATTGAGAATTTTATAGTTTCTCTCAACCATAACCATCGGGTCAACCACAAGACCTGCCTGAATCATTGCATTATCATAGATCTGTGCTGCCACATCAGAGGCAAAAGCCTCGTCACTTTTTACAAGATCTGCGAGCTGCTTGACAAGAGGACTTGCAAGGTTGATCTCAAGATTCTTTTTACTAGCTTCTGGAGAAAGACCTTTTTCCATACGGCTTGCAGCCATAATACGTTCCATGGAAGAAGTCATATATCCATCGGGATTAACGATCATTGCTGGTGAATCCACAAGACGTTTTGACTCGATAACATCAGCCACTTTATCTTCGAGTGTTTTCTTCAACCAGGTAATAAGATCCCCACTGGCATCACTGCTCAGTTTCTCTGCTTTATCCTCATCGCTTTCTTTATCATCGCCACTCTTTGAAAGGTCAAGATCAGCACGATCAGCAGAAACCAGTTTCTTGCCGTCAAACTCACCCAAATGGTTCAGCACGAAATCATCGATGGGCTCCATGGTGTAGATAATTTCGATCTCCTTTTTATTAAACATCTCAACATACGGGCCTGCCTCAATAGCAGCACGATTAGGGCCATTGATATAATAAATTTCTTCCTGCCCTTCTGCCATTCGCTCAACATAATCGGCAAGTGATGTTGGTTTACCATCTTCAGAACGGGAAGACTCAAAACGAACCAGCTGTGCCAGTTCCTTCTGAAATTCATAATCTGAGGTTACCCCCTCTTTCAGGTAAATGCCAAAGGTATTCCAGAAATCGAGGTAGTAATCAGAGTCGCGTTTTGCCTCTTCTGCCAGAAATTTAAGGAACCGTTTGGTGATCAATTTACGAAGCTTCATCACCAATGCATTATCCTGGAGTGCCTGACGGGAAATATTAAGAGGAAGATCTTCACTATCCACCACACCTTTTAAAAAGCGCAGCCATTCGGGAAGAATGTTTTCAGAATGCTGATCAATGAGTACCCGCTGACAGTATAGATTTACACCCGACTCAACACGGCCAAAGCCCATGGACTCAAAATTTTCCTTGGGTGCAAAAAGGACTGCATTGATGGCAAGTGGTGCATCAATGGAAAAATGAAGCCGGTAATGAGGTTCACCTGAAGCGTTACCAACAAATTTATAAAAATCGTTATACTCTTCGTCGGTGATCTCATTTTTAGTTCTGGTCCAGATTGCCTGGACAGTATTTACGGTATCCCCTTCAAGTTTGATGGGGAACGGAACAAAGGTGGAATATTGTTTGATGATGCTTTCCACTTTCCATTTCGTAGCATAATCGTGGGCATCATCTTTCAACTCAATGATTATTTTTGTTCCACGATGCAAACCAGGTGCTTCAGAGATAGAAAAACTGCCAGCTCCTTCAGATACCCACTCATTTCCTTCCGAACCATCCCAGGAACGACTCTGCACTGTAACTTTGGTACCTGCCATAAATGCAGCATAGAAGCCCACTCCAAACTGGCCAATAAGATTTACATCTTTACGTGCAGCTTCTGCAAGTTCTTCAACAAAAGCTCCGGAACCGGAATGAGCGATGGTACCAAGATTGGTCTCAAGTTCCGTACGCGTCATACCAATACCGGTATCGGTGATGGTCAGGGTGTGCTTTTCTTCATCAAGGGTAATGTTCACTTCCAATGGCACATGATCATCAAAAACATCATCCTGAGTTAGGCTCTCGTGGCGCATTTTTTCAAGTGCATCTGCGCTATTGGAAATAAGCTCACGAATGAAAATATCACGCTCGGTATAGAGCGAATTAATTACAATATCTAAGAGTTTCTTGGTTTCTGCCTGAAACTCGTGGGTTGTTGCCTTATCACTCATTTTATATCTCCTTTCACAAAATCATATTGAATAAAGGGGAATGTACCCCCAATTCCGTTGCTTTTTCACTAAAATTCGGCCAAAATGATAAGCATGCATACCCTGCTGTCAAGCCTTCAGGCCCACTGGAAACCTACAAAATCATGACACTGATATGGAAACAATAAAAAAAGATACCTTAATCATTGGTGCCGGACTCTCCGGCCTCACCGTTAGCTGGAAGCTCAAACAGATCCCGGGCCATTCCATTCTTCTACTGGAACAATCAAAACGTGCAGGCGGCACAATCTCCAGCCACGCCGAAGAGGGCTACCTTGCAGAAGGCGGGCCGCATGGTTTTCTTGATAACTGTGTAGAATCGCAATTATTGCTCACAGAAACCGGGCTTGATAATGAATGTCTCAAGGCCCCACTTGCAAAATTTGTCCGCTATGTGTGTATGGATGGCAAGCTCAACCTTATCCCCCAATCACCAGCTAAAATTCTTGCAGCACCGCTTATCTCACCCCTTGCAAAATTGCGCGTTGCCGGCGACTTTTTCAAAAAGCCGCTGCAAGGCGAACCCACGGTGAGTGAGTGGGTTCAATACCGTTTCGGGAAGGCACTCCTCCCCTATGTTGATGCTGTTTTTACCGGCACCTATGCAGGAGATCTGGAACGTCTGGTAATGGATGCAGTGATGCCCGGTGTACGACAGATTGAAAAAGAACATGGCTCTCTGATTTATGGCCTTTTAAAAAAGATAAAGGCCGCAAAAAAGGAGAAAACAGGCAAGAAAAAAGGACTTCCCGCCATGACCAGTTTTCCAACCGGCATGAGCAGGCTTGCCGAACGTTTATATGAAAATATCAGCAGCGACGAAATCAAAACAGAGTGTCCGGTATTGCATATCTTAAGGGAAAATGGCGGCTGGCAGGTAAGCACTGAGGAAGAACGTTTTGAGTGTCGTAACCTGGTGCTGGCACTTCCGGTGAATGCAGCTCTTGCACTCCTTGCAAATGTAACAGGCACACCACCACTTGCTAAAATACCGGAAGCAGAGATTGTCACCATTGCCATGGGATTTGGAGGGGATGCAAGTTTACCTCCCGGTTTTGGCTATCTGGCACCTGAAAGAGAACAACGATTTTGTCTCGGTGCACTCTTTTCCTCCAATATGTTTCCAGGACGTGCCCCAAAAGATCATATCCTGCTGGAGGCCCTGATTGGCGGGCGCAGACACCCTGAGCGTCTGGAGCTTGACGATAACACATTAATTAAAGAGGCAGTTCAGGATTTACAGCAACTACTCAACATCCCCAACCCACCAAGCTATGCAAAAGTTCTTCGTCCACGCGGCGGAATCCCGCAACTTGAGAAAGGCTACCCTGATTTACTCAGGTGGCGAAACAACATAATGAAAGAGGAAAAAGGATTGTACGTAACAGGATTTGGCTGGGAAGGTATTGGGCTCAACGAGATGATCAAAACCGCATATCGGGTCAGTGAGGCGATTAAACAGGGTGAGCAGGACAGTGGAGCAGAGAATGCAGAGGTGAAGAAAGTTTATTTTTGATTGCTCAACAACAATTCCAATGGAGGATATGACAGAACGTCCTTTTGCGCTTCTGAATGCACCAGGATTGGGTAAGCATTTAGTGCCTTACTCCTGAATTCCTATCATAAAAAACTAGAAACTCATGCAGATTTTTCCAAGACTTCTTCAACAGATGCAGACAACATAGCACTCAAGAGCTTAATCAACCTGGCTCCTTGAAGTCTTCCCTGATATCTGTTCTGGTTTGAAAGCTTGCGGATAATTCCGTGAACTCTGAGTAAGCGTAAATGACGACTGATCTTTGCA
>DQVD01000291.1 GCA_015661935.1 Desulfocapsa sulfexigens
AGAGCATCTATTTTACTGGTATCCATTGTGGTATCTTCTCTGTTGGGTTTGTTTTGTCGTGGTACCATATACCTCATATCTGTCTGCTGGGCCTACTATAAACGCCCTGACACACATGTCAAGCAACGTTGCGGCTGGAAAGGCACTGTGGTAAGGTGTCGGCCATGGAAAATGACAACTTTCAAACTTCTGGTAATCCTGCAGGAGCAACAGTAAATCTTGCCGACTTAAATCCTTCCCAACGCGAAGCTGTAACCCGTACCGAAGGGCCTCTGCTCGTAATTGCAGGAGCCGGGAGTGGTAAAACACGGACTCTTGTGTATCGGGTGGCGTATCTTCTGGAGCAGGGTGTTGAGCCCGATAAAATTCTTCTGCTCACCTTTACCAGGAAAGCATCCCAGGAAATGCTCTGGCGCGCCGGGCAACTGCTCAATGAAACCTGTCGCCGTGTGGTTGGCGGGACATTTCATGGTGTTGCCAATATGCTGCTTCGCAGACACGGGCATCATCTTGGTTTTGGTTCTTCTTTTACTATTATTGATCGTGCCGATGCTGAGGGAATTATTAATTTGTTAAAAGGTTCACTTGGTCTTACCGGAAAGGATAAACAATTTCCAACAAAACGAGTACTCATCAATATCCTTTCAGGTTCTGTGAACAAGTCCATTGCCATTGATGATCTTATCTATGACAGCTATTCCCACCTCAGTGAACACGCCCGCGATATTATAAATCTTGAAAAACATTATAAAGAATTCAAGTTTAATAATGGGCTCATGGATTATGACGATCTGCTGGTGAACTGGAAGCGTTTACTTGATGAAGTACCCGAGGCCAGAAAGGAGATTGCAGCCAGGTATTCACATATTATGGTTGATGAGTATCAGGATACCAATCTTATTCAGGCAGATATTGTAAGATTGCTTGCATGCGGTCATGAAAATGTGATGGTGGTGGGAGATGATTCCCAGTCTATCTATTCGTTTCGTGGCGCGGATTTTTATAATATCATGCGTTTCCCAAAGGTTTTTAAGGATACGAAGATTATAAAACTTGAGGAAAATTATCGTTCCACCCAGCCCATCTTATCCCTTACCAATGACATTATCCGTAATGCCACGGAAAAATATGCCAAAACACTTTTTACTCAGATCGAAGGGGATCAAAAACCACGTCTTTTTGCAGGACGTGACGAGAGGGAAGAAGCTGCTTTTGTGTCAAAGAAAATTGCAGAGTTGCGTGGCAAGGGGATAGAACTTGATAATATCGCCGTTCTTTTCAGATCCGCTTTTCACTCATATAAGCTTGAAATGGAATTGAATTCAACGGGTGTAGACTTTGAGAAACGTGGTGGTTTGAAGCTCACAGAATCAGCACATATGAAAGATGTAATAGCCTTTTTACGACTCCGCGTTAACCCCTGTGATACTTTGTCCTGGAATCGTATCTTGCTTCACCTTGATAAAGTAGGGCCCAAAACAGCAAGAAAAATAGCAGATGCCATTGCAGGCGGCGAGAGTCCGGGGCAGGCTCTTTCTGAATATCCCTGCGGAAAGACCTGGGCACAAGGAGTTGCAAAACTGGCGCAGTTGTTCAAAGATATGGAACGGGAAACAGGGCCGGGTGTTTTGTATGAACTTGTTTGGGCCTACTACCAGCCTTTGTTTGAAAAGATTTATCGCGATGATTTCCCCAAACGTCAAAAAGATCTTGATCAGCTGAAATCCATTGTTGCCGGCTATGAAAATCTTCAGGCTTTTGTTGATGACACAACACTTGATCCTCCTGAAATTGCCAAAGGCCTCTCCACCGATGATAAGGAACGGATGATTCTTTCCACCATTCATTCTTCCAAAGGGCTGGAATGGGATGCCGTTTTTGTGATGGGTCTGGCCGATGGGCGGTTTCCCCATGCAGCGGCAGGGATTGGTGAGCAGTGGGAAGAAGAGCGTCGACTCTTGTACGTGGCTGCAACCAGAGCCAAACAATATCTTTATCTCACTTATCCTCGTGAACTTATGACACCTGACAGGCAGTTTCGAAGGGTTGGCATGTCGCCCTTTCTCTCCGAATTGCGTGCCGGGCTTTTTGAACGAATTGACCGTGATGGTGTGGAGCGAAGCGGGCCTTCTTATTTAACAGCGCAATCGTCTTTATCGAGCACAATGACCTTTCCTAAAAAGGCTAAGAAAACAAAACTGTCGGTGAAGGAGCTGAAGAAAGGAGTACGTGTGAAGCATCCATTCTTTGGTGAAGGTGTTGTGAATGATAAACCCAAGGGCCGCTCAGTAAATGTGAACTTTCAACGGCACGGAATAAAGATTTTGCATCTTGATTATGCAAAACTCACCATACTCTAAATAGATATGAACTATCAGCAAGCCTGGGACTATCTGGATAGTCTTCAGTTTCATAAAATAAAGCTTGGCCTTGATGCAATGCACTCTTTTATGGCCAAAGTTGGAAACCCGGAACAGCGTTTAAAGATTGTTCATGTGGCAGGAACTAACGGCAAGGGATCTGTGAGCATGACACTTTTGACGATTCTGTCAGAGGCTGGTTACAAGGTAGGCTTGTATACTTCACCTCATCTCAGTTCTGTTCGGGAACGATTTAGAATTAATGATAGTTTTATCACTGAAGAAAAATTCGCAAAGTTGGCTACCCGTATACGTGAGGTATTGGGTAATGAAAAAATAACTTATTTTGAGTTTACAACTGCTCTTGCATTTCTCTGGTTTGCAGAAGAAGATTTAGATTTAGTAGTACTTGAAACAGGCCTTGGCGGCCGATTGGATGCAACTAATATTGTGACTCCGCTTATTTCAGTTATTACCAATGTGAGTATGGATCACGAAGCCTATCTGGGTAATACTATATCTGCTGTAGCTGGTGAAAAGGCGGGTATTATAAAGCCGGGAGTTCCAGTGGTGTCTGCTGTAAAAAAAGGTGAGGGCCTTGCTGAAGTTGAGGCAGTGTGTTTGGAAAAAGATGCAAAGCTATTATTGTACGGAGACTCTTTTAATACATCACTTACAACAGATGGCCTTTGGCAATGGGACGGCAAGAATAATTTTACTGACACATCCTATAAGAATCTTCGTTGTGCCATGAAAGGAGACTATCAGGTTGAAAATGCATCCCTTGCTTTGGCGGTAGTTGAGCTGTTAAAAGATAAAGATTTTTCCGTTTCAGA
>DQVD01000076.1 GCA_015661935.1 Desulfocapsa sulfexigens
ACAGGATACTTTCCATCAAAACATGCCAGACAGAAATCCTCCCTCGAAAGCCCTGTTGCCTCAACCAACCCCTCAATACTCAAATAATGAAGTGAGTCCAAACCAAGCTCGGCAGCGATACCATCCACTGAATAATTGGAAGCAATAAGCTGATCTGACGAAGGAAAATCAATCCCATAATAACAGGCGTGACGAGTTGGCGGACAACTGACCATCATATGAACCTCCGTGGCCCCGGCTTCTCTTAAGGCCTTGACCCTACTCCGTCCAGTAGTACCACGAATAATGGAATCCTCAACAATGATCACCCGTTTACCTTTCAACAAAGATCGAACCGGGTTCAATTTGACCCGTACATTAAAATCACGCATGGATTGTGTGGGCTGAATAAAAGTTCTTCCCACGTAATGATTTCTGATCATACCCATCTCCAGGGGAATTCCTGATTCTCTGGAAAACCCGATGGCAGCATAATTTCCTGAATCAGGAAAAGGCATCACAAAATCTCCATCCACATCAGACTCGCGCGCCATAATCTCACCCATGCGCTTTCGTGATTCATACACATTGCTGCCAAAAATATCAGAATCGGGACGGGCAAAATAGACCTGCTCAAAAATACAAAAACTGGTTTTTCGTTTGGGCCACGGAAAGATCGAACGAATTTCCTGTTTATTGATGATGAGAACCTCACCAGGCTCAATATCACGAACATATTCAGCCTCAATCAAATCAAGAGCACATGTTTCCGATGCCACAACCCAGCCACCATTATTCAATTTACCGAGACAAAGCGGCCGAAAGCCATTGGGATCCCGAACAGCAACAAGAGTATCCTCAGTCATCAATAGAACCGAGTATGCACCTCTCAGACAAGAGAATGATTCAAAAAGCGCTCGCTCCAAACCCAGGTGAGTGGTGCGAGCCAAAAGATGAAGAAGAACCTCACTATCCATGGAAGTCTGAAAAACAGACCCTTTATCCTCAAGATCCTGACGCAACTCCAGAGAGTTAACCAGATTTCCATTATGCGCCACAGCCAGAGTGCATCCTCTATGGGTAACCATCAAGGGCTGAGAATTGGTAATATTAGAATTACCTGTAGTGGAGTAGCGAACATGCCCCATGGCCATGGAACCAGGCAAGCCCTGCAGAATATCTTCGGAAAAAATCTCAGGAACAAGCCCCATGGCTTTATGAATGGAAACTTTGCCATCATCCGAGGCCACTATCCCGGCACTCTCCTGCCCTCTGTGCTGCAGAGCATACAGACCAAAATAAGTCAGTTTGGACGCATCTTCGTGTCCAAAAATTCCACAAACACCGCATTCATGTTTGGGACGTCCATCTTCCACAATTTGTACGCTACTACTATCCATTACATTATCCTGTGTTTACAGCCCCTACAGAGAGAGCCTGCAGCTCTTTTGAAAAGGGAAAGGCACAAAGAAAACGAATATCTTTGTGCCTTTTATCAAAACCTGATAAAAAGATTTATAATAAGTTTCATTGAAATTCAACAATAAAGCACCTTCTGCCCTGTTTTTCTTTTTATTATCGCAAAGAGAAGGCACAAAATGACTCAAATAACTACTCTCAACCATATGATCAAACTTACATCAACAGTCAAAGCCGCCGGCTGAGCAGCTAAACTTGGCCCAGGGGACCTGAGCCAGATACTTTGCGGCATAACATTACCCAAGGACGATAGGCTAATTGTCGGAGCTGAAACCTGCGATGATGCCGGGGTATACCGCTTAAACGACGAAACAGCTCTCATTCAGACACTAGACTTCTTTACTCCCATTGTTGACGATCCTTATCACTTTGGCCAGATTACAGCAGCCAATGCACTAAGCGATGTGTATGCAATGGGAGGCAAGCCTCTACTTGCCATGAACATTCTTGCCTGCCCCATAAAAACCATGGAAGCAGAAGTCTTCAGAGAAGTGATCAAAGGCGGCCTATCCAAAATAGAAGAAGCAGGTGCACTTCTGGTCGGCGGCCACTCGGTGGAAGATACGGAGCTTAAATATGGCCTCTCTGTAACGGGAGTGGTTCATCCGGATCGGGTTCTTCTAAACAGCGGTGCCAAGCCAGGGGACAGGTTACTTCTGACCAAGCCTCTTGGTACCGGTATCCTCTCCACGGCCATTAAAGGCAACCTGGCAGACGCAGAAACGGAAGAGCAAATCACACAAATCATGGCGACTCTCAATCGTGCCCCGGCAGATGCAATCAATACAGTACGTGACAGTGGGTATCCGGTTCATGCCTGTACAGATATCACAGGTTTTGGCCTGCTCGGGCATCTTCATGAAATGACGGTGGCATCGGAAGTCAGTGCCAGGCTAGTCAAAGAGCAAATTCCACTTATTCCAGGCTGTATTGATTTTATCAATATGGGTATTATCCCCGTAGGAGCCCACACCAATAGCAGTTTTTACTCAAAATGGCTGCGTAACAGTGCTCAAGACGGTGATCCCGTGGAAATGGCGATTGCTGATCCACAGACTTCAGGCGGCCTTCTTATTGCCGCCCCACCGGAAACCAGTGAAATCTTACTGAAAAAACTGGAGCAATCGGATTATCCGTTTTCATGCGTTGATATTGGTGAAATCGTGAAAGGTGATAGTGGGGCGGTGACACTATTATAAAAGCCGCCCTCAGTTTTCAAAACAGACTTCTTATTCGATTGCGATATCAAATTCATGCCATTCGAGTTATGCAGAGTCGCAAGAGAGGTGCGGATATTCCCAATTCTTGAACTTGCACCAAAACAATCTCACCACTTCGACAAAATTTGTACAAGCCTTACTTATCAGGGTTACCAGGTGACTATTAAAGAAATTCCCTATGAGTTTCAAAAAGGAGGCAATCAACTGATTATCATCAATCGTGCCACTCTGAAACAATAGCTGGTTTACAAATCAAACCTCCATAATTGCCAGCAGCAGTTCCGTCAATCTGGTCAGATCCCGTAAATCAAGACACTCATCGGTGGTATGAACCCTATTCATACCCGTGGCAATAATCGCAGTTCGAAGCCCGTAGCTGTTAAATATATTGGCATCCGACCCACCACCTGCAACCTCAAAAACAACTTCACGTTCAAGTATATCGGCTGCCTCCTTCACTCGACCCACAACTGCTTCATGGTCACCAAGTCGCATGGCTGGATACTCTGTTTCCACCTTGATCTCCACAGAAGGCATGCGGGTACCTTCAACATGAGCCGACCAGTCCATCACCACTTTTCGGAAAGT
>DQVD01000395.1 GCA_015661935.1 Desulfocapsa sulfexigens
ACTTAAACTTATTGCGCGTTCAGGTGGTTTCACAGGAAAAGCCTCAAAATCGAGTGTACGTATCGTACGGCTGGGTGAGGGTAAAAAAACAATATTCAAAAATTTGGACCTAAATACATCTGTTCTTGCTAATGATATAATAGTTGTCCCTGAAAGTTTCTTCTAATCCTGTCACCTTATTTAGATACGTCATGAATACTATTCCCTCGCCTCAACAACCTGTCATTCAGGATCTACAGGAACAGGAAATCCATCTCCGTGATTACATTCGTGTCATCTCTAAACGCAAAACTACTGTTCTTACTTTTCTGATTCTTACATTCCTTACTGTCATTATAACCACATACACTGCAACCCCCATATACACTGCCTCCAGCCAGGTTCTCATTGAACGAAATTACGGTTCAAGTGCCATTGAACGCGGCAATGCGTACATCCGCTGGGATCCCGATTTTCTAACAACCCAATTTGAGATTATCCGTAGTACCAATGTTGCCCGAAGAGTTGTAGAACAACTGAAACTTGATACAAAGTACAGACACTATTTCTTTACCGAACAGAAGGAGGGCCTTTTTAGCTTTCTTTCAACATTTAAAGAGGGAATTAAAGATTTCATAAAAGGATTGATATCCTCAGATACTGCAGAAGAAGAAATCGATTCAGTCGGAAACAATGGATTGCTAATTGCCAGTGAACCAAAGACAGATGCTGATACCATTGCCTCAATAATTCGCGGCAACCTTTCCATCAAGCCTGTTGCCAACACAAAAACCGTAATCATTAGCTATAGCGATAAAAATCCGGCAATGGCACACCTCATTGCAAATGCTATCATAAAGGCCTATACGGATGAAATCCTGGAAATCAAGCTTGCTTCCAATAGTTATTCCCTGCAATGGATGACCAGTAAAGCTGGTGAAGAACGAAAGAAACTTGAAGAATCGGAACTGGCTCTTCAGAAATACATGAGAGACAATGACTTGGTAACAGTAGAGAACAAGCTCGCAGTCTACCCGCAAAAACTCTCAGAATTCAGTTCCCAGCTTTCAAAAGCCCAAGCCGAACAAAAAGAGTACGAATCACTCAACGCCCAGATAAAAAACCTGGGAGAAGACTACAAAAATATAGAGACAATCTCAGTTTTCGCTAAAAATACCGCACTCCAAAACCTTCGTGAGAAGGTTTTTACGGCAGAACAAAAAATAAAAGATCTCTCCAAGAAATATGGCTACAAGCATCCGATAATGATCAATGCCAAGGCAGAACATGCCATGTTAATAAAAGAGAAGAAATTAGAAATAGACAGAATCATTGAATCAACCCGCAATGCATATAAACTGGCCCAATCACGTGAGGCCAATCTTAAGCAATTACTTACAAGCACCAAAAGTGAGATGCTTAACATAAACGAACGGTTCACTCAATACTCCATTATGAAACGGGAGGTTGAGATGAACCGGGTACTTTATGATGCACTTAGCTCCAGTATCAAAACTGCTAATGTTACAGAACAATCACAAGATGTAAAAATATGGGTGGTCAGACAAGCAGATCTTCCTGCAGCACCGTCAAAACCGAACAAAAAACGCAGCCTGGCACTTGGCCTCATTTTAGGATTATTTGGTGGCATCGGCCTCGCCTTTTTTATCGAATATCTTGATAACACTGTAAAAGACGGAAAAGATATCGAACAACGCTTTGGCCTGACTGTGCTGGGAAGCGTTGAAGAAATTCAAGACAAAAACGATAATATAGAAACTTTTCTGCTAAAGCAACCACTCTCACCACTAGCCGAGAACTACCGCATGATCCGCTCTGCACTACTCCTGTCATCACCGGATCATCCACCCCGTTCCATACTGATCACCAGTATGTCACCAAAAGAGGGCAAAACATGTACAACCTGTAACCTGGCAAGGGTTCTGTCCCAAAACGACAATAAAGTTTTGATCATTGACTGCGATATGCGCAGACCCAGAACACACTCACTTTTTAATCTTCCAAATTCCAAAGGCCTCAGTAACTATCTGGCAGGTTACACCGACAAAGGGCTAATCAAGCAAATCCCGGATGAACAAATTGCCCTGATCACTTCAGGCCCCATTCCCCCCAATCCTGCTGAGCTGCTGCAATCCAACAAAATGCAACTCCTCATGAAAGAAATGCTGAAGATATACGACTTTGTACTTCTGGATTCTCCGCCCGTACAACGCGTAACAGACAGCCTTACTCTCGGCACTTTTGTGGACGGAGTAGTGGTTATTACCAGATCAGGCAAAACCACTTACGATATGTTGGAATCGGGATTGAAAAAAATGCACGATCTCCACATACCTATCCTTGGCATTGTGTTAAATGGACTTGTCAAATCCAAAAAAGATTCCGGATACTACGGCTATTACGAGTACTACAGTAAAGAGTAAGGAACGGGGACGAAATAACTTCCCCAATTCAGGCGCTCGGGTTTAGTGCCTTACAGAACAATTTCTTGTTTTTTTCAAAGAACTTTTCTGATAAGGCACTAAAAACCGCAGCATAGCTAGCCTATGGGAGGATTTTTCGTTCTTCAGATCAATCAAGGATGGCCTGAAGCTGAGATTGCATAGATGGGGAAGTTATTTCGTCCCCGTTCCTTACCGGGACAGTGTCAATTTCCTGGTCAAGGACGAGGCTATCTGGTTTTTGGTCGTGAAACCTGAAACTCAACATTTGGCATCTCACGCCGGGTAGCCAACTCCAATGCCAGATAATCCTGTTTTTCAAAACCAAACTTCCGGGCGATACAAGAGGAGGGAAAAGACTCCACAAGAGTATTTAAACGACCAATATATCCATTGTAACGATTCCGGGCCTGCTGCACTTCCTGCTCTATCTCATCCAGACTATTTTGCTAATCCAGGAAGTTTCCACTGCTCTTCAAATCAGGATAGGCCTCAGCAATGGCCAGTAAACCGCCAAGAGATTTTGTAATTTTACTTTCCTGCTCCATTCGCGAGGTATCTGAGTTTCCGCTGAGTTGTCTGATTTTTTCCTCAAATATTTTATTCTCGTGAGCACTATATCCTTCAATCACCCTTACAAGATTGGGAATCAGGTTAGCTCGACGCTTCAGAGCCACATCAATACGACTCCAGGACTCTTCGATCCTGTTTCGGTATCTCACAAATTTATTATACGTGCTAACCATAATCGCAGTGACAACAAAACAGACAAAAAAGATGGGGATCAGGAACTGTGGGGGCATTGTTTTCCTCTTACTCAGTATTTCTCAGCAGTG
>DQVD01000219.1 GCA_015661935.1 Desulfocapsa sulfexigens
CGCAAGCGGTTTGGAGAGATTATCCATGGCCTTTGTCGTCAAAAAAGGATTACATTAATAGAAGGACATGCACAACCTGATCACGTACCTTTATGCTTGAGTATTCCCCCGACGTATAGTGTTGCCGCTATCGGCGGTTTCCTCAAAGGTAAGAGTGCAATTCGTTTGAATAAAGAGTTCAGTAGCATCCGGAGTACGGGCAAACATTTTTGGGTACGAGGATATTTTGTAAGCACAGTAGGGCTTAATCTCGAAGTAATATGAGAATATATTCGGCATCAGTCTGTTTCAGACAAGCGTCAATTGTCATTGTCGGATTTTAATTAACAGGTTGCCCCTTTAGGGCGGTTTAATAGCAAAAGCCCATTCCAGGGGGTCTCACGAAGCCACCGGCTCTGCCGGTGGAGTTTCACTTTTACAGTTCAAGGATAAACAACAATGAAAAAGCAATTGGTTCTTTTATTATTCTCAGCCGTCTATCTATTACTTGCAAATCAGGCAAGAGCTGAACACTATTTTGTAAAAACAGATGGTGATAACAATCACACTGGATTGGCAGAAAGTACGGCCTGGAGAACCATATCCCATGCCACCAGCCGAGTAGTCCCCGGTGATACTGTGCACGTTAAGGCTGGAAATTATGGAAATGAAAATGTGGTGATGTCTGTTGATGGTACTGCTGAAAATCCTATTGTCTTTTCTGGATATACAACAAACCCCGATGATCAACCTGATCTAAACTGGAGCTATCCGGATAATACAGATTTTAATCCCGATGTGATGCCGCTCCTTGATGGAAACGACAGAAGCACCGGTATCGGTATCACTCTCCATTCCCGCCAATATGTGATCATCAAAAACTTCCAGATACAAAATTACCAGTCAGGCGTTTATGGTTGGCATGCCGAACATGTAATCGTTCAGAACATATTCACCAGAAACATGGGTGATATCAATGCAGATTACAGTGGCAGGGGTATTGTTTTCGGCTCTTTGGCAGATCATAACACTATAAAAGATTGTGTTTCGTTCAATGCCGCAGCCGAGGGGATTGCCATATTCGGAGATCATAATGCTGTAGAAAACTCTCAGGTCTACTGTGATGATAATTCCACAGGGTACCGGAGCAACACGGATTATTATATAATTGTTAGCGGCAACTATAATCGAGTCACGGGCAGCTATGCGGAGCGGGTCGGTGACCTGGAGCATGTTGGTCATGGCATAGGAGTTAAAGGAGATTGTGTATATAATACGTTCAGCCACTGCACGGCAAAAAATTTTTCCGGTGGTTTTTATGTAAGGCACCGTGGCAGCAAATACAACCTGTTTGAAGACTGTACTGCACTTAATTCAAATATTGGAATCCTGGTGCGTGACGGTGCCTCAGAAAACACCTTTTCACGCTGCCGAACAGATGGGGGATCCATGGGAGTCGCGTTTTTGGATACTGCCGAAGATGAGGGCGCTCAAGGAGCCGGAAGTGATAACCTCTTTAAAAACTGTATTTTTGAGAACAGTCATACCATGATCAGTTTCAATGATTATGATAGAAATTCAGACGCCTATGGTAACATTTTTATTAACTGCACTTTTAATGATGGAGAGTATCTTTTTGCAGTAGAACGAGATAACCATGACAATAAACTGATTAACAGTATTGTTTCTAATGTTCAGAATTTTAAGACCGGCCCCTATGATCTGAATTTTTCTTTCAGCCACAGTCTTTTCAATGACAATGGGTTTAGCACACCAACAGGAACTGATATTATTTCAGCTGATCCACTGTTTATAAATGCGCCTGAGGGAAACTACCATTTGTTGCCGGGATCAGCATGTATAAACGCCGGAACATCTGCAAGTGCACCCACTGAAGATTTTGACAGGCTTTCCAGACCAAAGGGCGCAGGTTACGATATCGGAGCCTATGAGTATCCCCAAACCTCTATCCTGCAATTTTTGCCGGCCTTAATAAAAGCAGGTAAAAAATGAATCTAATAAAAAGTATACTTTTATGTTTTATCATCGCTCTGGCCACACAAGTGCATGCAGGTGCCGATTCCATTCCCGCCATACAGTTCCTGCTGCTTGAGAAAAATGCTACCCTGCAGGAACCTCGTCTGTTATTCAGCTCAGGCTTTGAAGGTGGCGTTTATATTGAAGACACCCCTGATGAGGATTCTCTGGACTATCGTTTTATCCTGGGTACCGACAGTGAAACCGGTTTCTCCTGGCCGGTACAAATACTCGGTTCCACCACAGGAGGCCTTCATTACATTGAAGATGATAATTTCCAAGCCATATCCAGTGAAATACAGACTGTAACCGGACATGATGGAACTCCCACAAGGGCGCTGTACGCTATCGAAAATTATTCAAATGGCGCAACACAATGTCCCTATGAAATCCTTGATATCACAGAAGGAAGAAAGGATCTGTATATCCGCTACTGGATTAAAATGGACAGCACAAGTCATAACAAGCCCAATGCATGGCGTACTTTCTTTGAATGGAAAACAAAAGATTATGCGAATGGAAGCGGATTCAGATTAATATCATTTATCTATACCGATGAAAACGGATCTCCCTACTGGCACTGGCAGGGAGATGCCAACCCACAAGAACCTGAATGGGAAATTGATAATAAGACTATCCCTGTTCCTGTGAATGGAGAATGGTTTCTAACAGAGTTTTACTGGCACTGGAGTGAAGGTAAAGATGGCAGAGCACTCTGGAAGATAAACGGACAAGTGGTGGGCGACCATTATGGCCCCACTACACGGAATTCAAAACCAATCGATTTTATTATGATGACACAACTTTATGGTGATTCAAATCCAAAACATCAGTGGATTGATGATATCGAAATATGGGACTCCATCCCACAATGAAATATCATGACACAAATTGATCCTATATATTGTGTGTAGGTTGGCGTAGAGCGCATACTCATCAGTTATGTTGGGTTTCGCAAAAATCTTAACCTGTACGCAATATCCCCTTGTTAATATGGATACCAGCAAAACCCAACAATCAGCAAATAAATCGCTCTACCACAACCTACCATCAGAACTCGTGACCTACAGGAAGTCCATGTATCCCTCACGGTCAAAGACGAGGATGAACCTGCATAGAGTTGGATTGGCCGTAAACTCTTCCTGCTCTGGCTGATTTGGAACATCCTGCAAAAGCTGTGGAACAATATCATTGAGTAACGTTTGAAGCATTCCGGGATCAATGATTTTTTCTACAACAAAAAAAGGATTGCCTGTAGCATCATTAACCCAATAATCGCACATACCTCGAAGACAGAGTCGTTCACGGGAAACAAACTTTCTCGGCAATTTGGTTTTGCCGCCGTGATAAACACGTACATGGCCATCGACATAAAGGGTACCGGCAGCTGTTGGATTAGATTCCATCCAATATTTGCTCAGGTGTGTAGCCCATTGTTTGGCTGAGTCGTCTACGCTCAGCTGATCCAGTTTCATTCGCAGGCAACGGACTTCAGGGATCCGGTCAAGCCCTAATAAATTTCCAAACTCACCTGGGGCGTGACCACGTAGCTGCTCTACGGTTTTAATTCGGCACAATGACATGAAAGCCAGTAACAAGAGGATATGCAGGGTCCGGTAGTAGCCACCAACCTTCCCAAGTACACCTTTCACTCCATGGAGAAGGCCATTTTGCAGCAGTGCAGGTAGTGCACATAACACACCGCCTTTAGGAACATCCAGACAAGGTTCAAAACGGATAAGCGCACCTTCACCAAATCCAAAGACATTGTCAACACGATCTTCTACTCTGGTACAGGCTGTACCCATACCGAAAGATGCTCTGGCATCTTCGACATTCCTGGCTGATTTTGTTGTGACGGAAGGATTGTTTGGTTTGGTCTCTTTCAAGCGACCATCATTAATGGCCTTACGAAGAGTGTCATATTTGATGTGTAGTTTAAGGGAAATCTCGGATCTTGTATACTGTTCATCCAGTAAAGATTGTGCCTTGGCAAGAACTTTTTCGGTCAGGATTCTTCCGCCGGATTTAACTGCGCGGGGTTTGAAAAATGCAGCTGGGCCTCCTTCTTTAAGGAGATTCTGGTAACGGATGACGCTGCTTTTCGATACACCAAAGGTATTAATTATATCTACTTGCCGACATCCTCCTGACTCAATCAGTTGTGAAGTGATCACCCGGAACATTTTCCAATCATCTGCTTTGTGGAAGTTAATGGGATATCCTCCCAGGAAATATGTCCAGGTATTGTCATCACGAAATACGCCTACCACATTGTTGATTTCAGTAGCACCTCGTGGAATACATGGTAATATCATTTGTTGTTTCATGGCACCTTTCTCCTCCTATTGTTAAGGGTTTGACAAGGTGAAAGGTGCCAC
>DQVD01000387.1 GCA_015661935.1 Desulfocapsa sulfexigens
AAATAAAATAGCTCTGGAGTGACCGCCTAGATCAAGAGTTCTTAGATTAGGTGGGGAACGTGTGAGTTATCTTGATGAACTCATTAGGAAAGAAAAAAATGCGCAGGAGTCTGCGGTGGGATCTTAACGTAAGGGGAAAATGAGTTTATTTTCTGTTCATGGCTGAGGCCAGAAATGAATCGAAGAAGAGTTGAAAAAAATGAAACATAAGGCAGACAATAATGGCATTACCAGTATCAAATTTTATGTTTGCAAGTACTGCTAGAGCCAGAGCCATGGTTTTTTGTGATGTGACAAAAATCATAGCTTTATTGTCTTCAGGAGAGATTTGTAGAATCTTCCCAGCATATGCATTGATAGTCAGCAGTAGAGTATGGACAGAAGTAACACCTGCAAGAATTATCATGTAATCCTTTGGCTCCAACCGAAGTAAAGCATACTGAGAGGTGCTGATGGATGCATAGACAATAAGAATTACGCAGCTGGAGTTCAGGTAACTCCATAGAGGCGATACACGTGTTTTGTTTCTCATGCTGCGTGTTTTTTTTCCTATAATAAAAGGAAGTAACACCAAAAAGAGCATTGTATAAAACAGGGCCATTTGATCAATGTCAATGGGACCTGCAGCTTTGAGACAAAAATCAAGGATAAATGGCATGGTGAATATGCCGAGTAGATTTAATGAAATGGTGAGAAACAGTGCCAGTGTCGTATTTCCCCGGCTCACTTCAGTGATAACGACACCTGAAGAGATGGTGGGCGGGACTGTGCTGATAATGATGAGTCCCATAGTCAGATGGAGTGGGAAGTTCAGGAGTTTACTAACCAGAAGGCCAAGAAACGGGGCAAGAAAAAGAGAAATGGTGGATGCAACAAGAAATAGAGTGAGTATCTTTCTGTCAATCTTAAGTTCTTTGGTACCAGCTTGGTAGCCGCTCACTAAGAATATACTAAAAACAATAATTTTCAGAGCGTTGTTGTCTGTTAAAAATATTCCTCCTGCAGGCAGGAAGAGTCCGGTAGTGACAGCCAGAATAAGGCCGAGAGGAAGAAAAAGGTGTTTCATGGAAAATAAAGGCCAGTATTTGCTGGAAGGAGAATTCTTTCCAGCAAATACTGGGTATTTCCGGTTTAGATGATCTGTTTCATCGCACTCATATAAGAACGAAGTTCTTCACCGATAGCTTCAACACCTGTGTAACGAATTGCCTCATTGGTTTCAATGAGCTCAACATTATTCACTCCATTATCTTTTACTTCCAAGGTGTTGCCGATAACATCGGTGTTCACTGTCTTCATGAAATCAGTCAGCAGCGGCAAACAGGCGTGGTTGAAAAGGTAGCAACCATACTCAGCGGTATCTGAGATAACGACGTTCATCTCATAGAGCTTCTTTCGTGCAATAAGATTTGCAATAAGAGGTACCTCATGAAGAGACTCGTAATAGGCAGACTCTTCTTTAATCCCGGCTGAAACCATGGTATCAAAGGCAAGTTCAACGCCGGCCTTGATCATGGCGACCATAAGGATACCGTTGTCAAAAAATTCTTGCTCACTGATTTCAATGTCGGCAGCGTCAGTTTTCTCAAAAGCTGTTTCACCGGTTTCTTTACGCCATTTCAGTAGATTTGCGTCATCATTGGCCCAGTCTTCCATCATGGTTTGGGAAAAATGTCCAGACATGATGTTGTCCATGTGTGTGTGAAAGAGCGGTTCCATGATGTTTTTTAGTTCATCACAAAGCTCATTCGCCTTAATTTTCGCAGGATTGGAAAGACGATCCATCATATTGGTGATACCGCCGTGTTTCAGTGCTTCGGTGATGGTTTCCCAGCCAAACTGGATAAGTTTTACGGCATATCTGGCATCTATTCCCTGATCAGTCATTTTATCGTAGCAGAGGAGTGATCCGGTCTGGAGCATTCCGCAAAGAATGGTTTGTTCACCCATGAGATCCGATTTCACTTCTGCTACAAAGGAGGACTGCAGGCAACCTGCACGATGTCCTCCGGTTCCTGCTGCATAGGCCTTGGCAACGTCCCAGCCGATTCCCTGGGGATCGTTTTCACGATGAACAGCAATAAGAGTTGGAACACCAAAGCCGCGTTTGTACTCTTCACGAACTTCAGTTCCAGGAGATTTTGGCGCAACCATAACAACGGTAATATCATCACGGATCTGCATCCCTTCTTCAACAATATTGAATCCGTGGGAGTAAGATAAACATGCACCCTGTTTCATGAGCGGCATAACAGCTTCGATAACATTTGTGTGCTGTTTATCCGGGGTCAGATTAATAACAAGATCAGCAGTGGGAAGCATTTCCTGATAGGTTCCAACTTTGAAATCGTTTTCAGTGGCATTTTTCCAGGATTGGCGTTGTTCCGAAATTGCCTTATCACGAAGGGTGTAGGAGACATCAAGACCGGAATCACGAAGATTTAAGCCCTGATTTAAGCCCTGAGCACCGCAACCAACGATTACGATTTTCTTACCTTTAAGGGCGTCAACGCCATCAAATTCGGAAATATCCATAAAACGGCACTGGCCAAGTTCTTCGAGCTGCAGACGCAGGGGAAGACTGTTAAAATAGTTATTTGACATGATAATACTCCTTGTTAAAAGAATGAACATCCAGCCCGGAGTAGATTCTAAAAAAGGAATGCTGAGCACCGGTGCTAAACAAAAAATAAACGATGAAACAATGAATTATTGATTATTATAATAGTATGATTTTTTGTTGCGTAAAGTGATTTGTTCGTAATATAGTATTGCGTAAAATGAAACAAATGTTTTTTGTTTTTCTCTTTCACACCCCTCACCATACCTCAGCATGAATATTCGAAATTTAAGACTCTTCAAACATTTATCCGGCACACTGCATTTTGGGCAAAGTAGCCGTGCCTGCCATGTTACGCCATCGGCGCTGACCAGAATAATCCAGCGGCTAGAAGAAGAACTTGGTGAAACTCTTTTTCTTCGTGATAATCGATCCGTCAATCTCACAGCCGCTGGCAAGCTTTTTCGATCTTACGCAGACGATGTGATCCAGCGCTATGAAGTGCTGCAGGGAGATCTTTCAAGGGAGACTGTGCTGGAAGGAGAGATTTCCCTGTATTGTTCTGTTACTGCTGCATATTCTATCCTGCCGGTAATATTTCGAAAATTTCGTTCTATACATCCCGATGTTCATATTACTCTTCAGACAGGTGATGCGGCCCTGGCACTCACAAAACTGCTAAATCGGGAAGTTGATAT
>DQVD01000019.1 GCA_015661935.1 Desulfocapsa sulfexigens
CAACCGGGTTTCAAGTTGATGGTCAAGGCGCCGCATCTCGCTGAATATTTCCTTTGCCATCAGGAAACGTTCCATTAGAAGATACACCCCGAAGGTGAGTCCCAGAAAAAGAAGTGCAGGAACCGGACTTAAAAAGAACGAGAAACGAAAAAGAATAAAAGAGCTGAAGACTAACAATGCAGCCAGAGAAAAATTAATAATCCAGTTCCATCGTATTCCTTTACCGGGCCAGATAAACAGGCACAGGAGGCCGATAAGGCCCATGAAAAACCAGGAAAGACCATGGAGTCTTTTCAGCAGGCTGCCATCAACAAGATTATTAAGGATGGTGGCCTGGATTTCAACACCTGGAGTTGGATATTGTTTACTAAACGGTGTAATGTGAAAATCCCCGATCCCAAGAGCTTTTCCCCCTATCAGCACGAAGCGATCTTTAAAAAAATCTTCCGGGATGGTGCCCTGTAAAACATCAAGATACGAGAGATAGAGAAAGCTTATTTCAGGGCCGTAATGATTGATGAGGATCGGCTTGTCCGGATTGCTCTGATTCTCATTATTGCTGCCAGCTACCTTGAGGATGGCTGAGGCAAATGCGGGTAATGGGGGGTGTCCTTTATGTTGAAAGGTGTTTGTTTGACGGATAACCCCATCCCGGTTGAGGATAATTTCAATGTGGCCAATACCAGCATAACCACTGAGTGAGGGAGCAGGATAAAGGATACGGTTTTGATAGTTATGGGCCGTGGCAAGGATTACCGGTGGAGATGACTTAATGGCATCGGAGAGGAGTTCGTCCTGATCAGTTGCTTCACTAAAAAGAATGTCAAAACCGATAACACGTGCCTGAGTTAATTGTTTCAGGAGTTCAGCATGATGTTTTCGTGGAAACGGCCAGGCACCAAGGACATCAAGGCTCTCTTCATCAACACCAATAATAATAATATCCTGACTGGGCAGGATAGGGCCGCGCAGCAGAAAAAGAACATCAAGTGCTTTGTCGGAAAGGAATGAAACAGCGCCACCAAGCTGAAATAGACCAAACAGGGCTATGGAAATTATGAGAATGAAAATCCGGTTCAGCACTCTATCTGTTATTTCTTTATCAGAGGAGAGTGAGTACTACAAGGCCAAGAGCCAAAAGATAATGCATAACACCGGGAGGGGGGGGATCAATGGTTAGTGTCTGTGTTGGAGTCCAGGGACTCTTCTGACCATTTTTCATGATAGCGCATATTCGGATATAATAGCCTCCTGGTACAAGATCCTCACGTATTGTAAAGGAAGGATCTGTCAATTTTTCGTCGGATATGACCAGCCTGGTGAATTTTTTATCGCTGGCAACCTGAATCATATACCCGGCCATATTGGGAATAGGCGACCATTGCAGGGTGATGCCATCTTCTCCTTTTGTCAAGGAGTCTGTACCGCCCAATTTGGGTTGTTCCACAACTTCCCAGGTAAGAGTTGGCGAGAAGAGTGTTTCAAAACCATCCTCAGTTACGAGTTTCACTCTGAAAAAATATGATCCGGGGCGAAGCTCTGCTGTGCTGAACGAGTTGTCTTTTGTATGTTGTTCATCAATGATTTTAGAAAAATTCGAATCAGCTGCCAGTTGAAATGTATAATGCTGTGCAAGATCAGACTTTAACCAGCTTATTGTTGTTTTTGTATCAAATGTTTGCAGGCCGCTATTTGGTTTGGAAATAAGAGGTGCTATGGGAATGGTTCGAATATACAAAGGAATGGGGTTGCTGGAAAGGCTCTCAAAGTCTTTGTCGTCTATTGCTGTTAGAAAGATAAAGTAGTGTCCATCACTAATGTTGAGCAGGTTGAAATCCTCACCGGGTTTGGCAATCTGTTCCAGTAATGTTGTTTGTCCCTGGCTATCAGCTGTTACCCGCAGTCGTATGAATTTTGCATTTTTATGTGAAGGTGCAGTAATAACTGCCGGCAGGAGACGATAAACTTCCTTTATAAGTGGTGGATTCGGTATTTCCGGCAGGTTACGTGGCGGACTTGGTGCCTGGCCTTTTTTTACTTTTGATCCCATTCCTTTATTCAGTACAAGTTGTTTGCCGGCTGCACCGAGGACAACTTTTCCTTTAAGAGTCTCAACAATATTTGTTTCAGCATCTCCCACTTTAAGACGGAATTCCGTACCCCTGATACCAGTGATTGCAATGGCGGTTCTGGTATCAAAATTTTCATTTGCTTTGAGTTTTTGTTGAACACTGTGAGTGATTCGCCCTTTTTTCAGGGAAAACTCGGCTTTGAGATTATCGTCTGTAAGTTGCATAAGATAGACGAGAGTCATCTCGGATTGTGGGCCGATTCTGGTATGTTTGTGATCGGGATAAATAAGATGGACATATTCACCTCTATTCGTCACAACTGTCTGGCCGGGCAACACCAGATCGCCCTTGTGAAGATCAAGGATTTTGGAATCCGATGTCACAAGTTGAGGTGTTCCACTTATTGAAGCCACAAGAGCAGAAACGTCTTTTGTACGCAATATGGATAAAGGAACCTGCAGTGTACTTTTGGAGCGGATAATGTAAGGCTTTTTAAGATGATTAACTTTGGCGATAATCTTCCAATCAGATTGTTTGGAACAATATTTTCGCGCAATATGAATGAGGTTTGTTCCTTTTTGTATATGAAGTGGAACAAGTGTTTCTGCCTGTGCGGCTAATGGATGTACACTTTGGAGAAGCAAAGAGAGAAGGAATAGATAAAAGTAAATGGTTGCGCACGGTTGAACGACCTGTTTCTGTTTCATAATATATTCTTACTCGTAGGGATTTTATTAATCTGTATGGGGCTTCGTTTCGGGTGGCGAAGCCTCAATGATTTTGTACCCGATCCCCGAAACAGCCTGTATTTCGGGATTATTCAGGCTATGCGAATCAAACTTTTTCCGTATATTTGCAATATGGATAACAAGAGCCTTGGTCTGGCTTGTTGGTGAGTATCCCATAACTTCTTCCAGAATTACGGCATGGGGGACCGCTTGATCTTTTCTTTCGGCAAGAAAATAAAGCAGGTCAAACTCTGTTTTTGTCAGAGGAAGAATTGTATTATCCTGCATGGTTATATCTCTTGTCAATGGGTTGATAGAGAGCTCGCCAATTGAAAGTATTTGCTGTTTTTTGTCAAGTGA
>DQVD01000290.1 GCA_015661935.1 Desulfocapsa sulfexigens
CAGAGCAGCCAGCATGTCATTGGCCCGGATGTAATCCATGGAACTTTTTTCATATTCACCCTCTGCCTGGTAGATGGTTCCACGCTCCATCAAAACCAGAACAGAGTCCTTTCCATCAACTGCCTCAGTACCAATTTCTGTTTTGGCCTGTGCATAGTTTCCCTGATAAAAGGCAGATCTTGCCTCGGGTAAATCATGCGTTGAACAGGACGCAAGCATGCATACACAGAAAGTTGCAGCAAAGAGTTTTGAAAAAAATCGAACAGAATTCGACACCACAGAGCTTACCAGCCAATAAGAGGAACAGATTCATTGCGGGCAAACTCTTCTTCCGTTGTCCAGATAATCAAGCTCGATGTAAGATCAGTAATCTCCATGGTCAGTTTGTAATAGTTCAAACGCTGTTTTGAGAGCCTGACCTGCTTGCCGGTCTGCTGAGTCATCTGAGTAAGAGAGCCGGTAATCATATACTTAGCACCTGCCTGTGCTCCAATCTCTGCCATTTGATCAGGGTTTACATTGGCTGCCTGATACCCCTGCTCATCAAGAAGATCTTTCCTTCGGGCAGTATTTACAAATTGCATTTTGCCACTCTGCAGCAGCATGGTTCGCATTCTATCCGTAAGATTTTTGGTATCCACATATTCCCGGGTTCGATTTTCCACTCCTGCAATAGTCATGATCGGCGGGGAACTCTGCCCGGCAAGAAAAGAACTGGTTAATATTTTATCCACTACAGCTGTAGTGATTTTTCGCATATCAGAAGCATCATAAGCAGCCCGATAATGTTCAAGGTCTTCAGGCTGGACATCTTCGGTGGACATCCTGAAGGCAGAGCAGCCCGATAACAGCAGAGTCGCCACAGAAAGTGCGATGATGGAAATAGGCAGTGATGAATTCAAAATACTTCCTCCTCTATAACAAACCATTAAAAGTCGATACAGCAAGTATATATTATAAGTCTGATCTTAACCTTGTTAGCATATCGTTTTCTTTAGGAATTAGCAATTCCTGCTAAAGAAGACACATTTTCATTTGCCTTTCATCTTCTTTGCCATTAGTTTTCAGGAAAGATACTAAGGGAGCTGGAAAGAAATAATTATCCAATCCTGCTTGCACTGACGCCTTGCCGCACTCGGCTACTCCGTGTACCAGAGTCCTTTTTTCCTCAATGCTCCCTCATCAAACCGTGCATACGGTTTTCCCGTACACGGCCTTCCGATGTTCTTCATTGTAAGGCATGCTCCTATTTTCCGCTTGGCCTTGCAATAGAGATTCCTCTGTAGCATCCTGATCCTCCGACTCCCAATACGCCCCAATGGACTTTCGGTACACCTTATATCCACCAGTTGACGATTCTGCGTCGCCACTGTATTGGGGTCTCCCGCACTGCTCTGTTATTCTTCCGATACATGCCATCCTTGCGCCCCGGGGAGATCGCCTGAAATGCTTCCTTGCAGTTGTGCAATAAATAAAAAGCATACTTGTCAGTTATGCTCCCTCCTCAATGTGCAGTTGGTTTTCCCGCAAGCGCTCTTCATAAACAGATACCAGAAAAAAGGTGGCCAGAGGCTGAGCAAGAAGCAATGCAACAGCGATAGAACTTCCCACCGAGATAATTACAAGATAGAGAACCATAAAGATAATCTGATCGCCAAGCGGCTTCCTCACCGCCATATTCCATGATTCTTTGATAGCTTCCAAAAGCCCCATGTTCCTGTCTGTCATCAAGGGCATCATATAGATGGTGGCAAAAACCAGGAAGGCAACAACAAGTATCCCCGGAAGAATCAGGAGTAAAAATCCTAAAAAAGCGGCCAAAAATGAAAGGATACCAAAGGCAAGGAGCGGGAAAAAGAGACGCATTTCGGAAAAAAGGTCTCCGATTTTTGGCTCCCGTCCTTCACGCAGAGCAAGAAGGATGGATTGGACATACCCGGCAGTGGTAACAGGTGCCAGGATACCAAAACTGATGGTTATTAGCACCATCTGTACCAGGGTCAGCAAGATGACCGGCACGATGTATTGCAGAGTATTTTCCCAGGCAGTTTTTAGATGTTCTTTAAAGTCCATATATTCATTCCTTTTGATGTATATAATTTTTCCATATCGACATTACATTGAAAGGTGCAATTCAAAAAATCGCAGCTATTCGAAGATACCACATCTTTATTAATACAAAGCGTCTAAAGCCTCAACCAAACTCGACACGGCAACAATTTCAAGTCCCTTAACCGGTTGTTGCGGAGCATTGGCTCTTGGTATCACCGCCCTCTTAAATCCATGTTTAGCAGCTTCTTTCAACCTGGCCTCACCATTAGCAACCGGCCGAATCTCGCCACTCAGCCCAATCTCACCAAAAAAGAGCGAATCAGGAGGAATGACTCTATCCTGCAAACTGGAAACAATCCCAACCATTGCAGCAAGATCAGAACTTGTCTCATATATCCGAATTCCACCCACCACATTCACATAAACCTCGTCACTTGCTGTGAAAAGACCGCCATGCTTGGCAAGTACAGCCAGCAGCATGGCAATCCTGTTCTGATCCATGCCAACAGCAAGACGTCTGGGGTTTCCTGACTGACTTTCCGTAACCAATGCCTGAATCTCAACAAGCAGTGGCCTGGTTCCCTCCCAGACAACAGTTACGGCACTCCCCGATGCCGATGTGCCGGATCTTGAGAGAAACATGGCTGATGGATTCTTCACCTCTTTCAAGCCACGATCTGTCATACCAAAAAAACCGAGTTCTCCAACACTGCCAAAACGATTTTTATCGGCCCGTAAAATGCGGTATCTGGCATCATCTGTAGATGAGAGCACTACCTGGGCATCCACAATATGGCTGAGCGTCATGGGGCCTGCAAGGGAATGATCTTTGGTTACATGGCCAACCATGAAAATGGACGTATTGGTCTCTTTAGCGTAACGGGTAAGAATTGCCGCGGATTCCCGTACCTGGGAAATAGAACCGGGAGCTGATTCGGATGATTTTGAGTGCACCACCTGGATAGAGTCAATAACCACCACCTGCGGCTGCTCCTTGTCCATCACTTTACAGATCTCTTCAACCGATGTTTCAGCCAGCATCTTAATGTTATCTGCAGGCAATTCAAGGCGATCAGCACGTTCTGCAATCTGTTGCGGAGATTCTTCACCGGAAACGTACAGCGCCGGGATCCCGGATACAGCACTTTTTGCCAGTGCCTGAAGAAGAAGGGTTGACTTCCCGGCCCCAGGTGCGCCACCAATAAGCACCACGGATCCACACACAATCCCCTGCCCCAGTACCCGGTCAAACTCTGCAATTCCTGTGGAAATTCGCTCGGCACGGCTTCGATCAACTTCGGAGAGCAATTGTACAGTGGCCCGTTTA
>DQVD01000317.1 GCA_015661935.1 Desulfocapsa sulfexigens
AAAAGAAATTTGGTAAGGTTTATTTCCTTCCTCCTTCTATTTTCCTTCATCAGGGAAGTTTTAACGCTGGAGAAAGTCTTCAGTTCACAGATCATACCGGTAAAGAACATATGGTCGAAGTCGGCCCTTCTATTGTCAACGAAGATGGGGCAACCAGTGTTTATCTGAATGTTAATCATCACCAGAGAGTATATGATTTCGAACCTGACCTTCCTGAAGGAGTTACCGCAAAAGCTGCCGTTATATCAGCAGAAGAGATTCTTGATTTGGCAAAAGCCGGTGATATGCGTGCTCCTTTTGCCGGAAATATTTGTGAGATAAGTATTGAAGAAGGACAGGAAGTATCTGCAGGTGATAAGGTTGCTGTCATGGAAGCGATGAAAATGCAGACACCAATAAATATCGAAATTGATGGTATTGTCACAGCAATTTCAGCTAAGGTTGGAGATTCTTTGCAACCAGGCGATAAGATCCTAAAAGTTGATATTGATGAGTAAGGAATTTTCCTGATACTTTTTCATTAAGGGAAAAAACAAAAAAGGGGAATCAAAGAATTTATTCTTTGATTCCCCTTTTACAATTGGAGCCGACAAGCAGGATCGAACTGCTGGCCTACGCTTTACGAGAGCGTCGCTCTACCAACTGAGCTATGTCGGCTACTACTGGTATTAAATATATTACATTCAACTCATAAAGACCTGAATCCAATAAACCTGGCAAATGAAATATTTCCCTTCTATTTCTTTCAATGATGCGATTAAAATAGAGTATGGTACTTTATTTTATTTTAATGGTTTGTATAGCAAGGGTATCTTGCAAAGTCAAACTTTTTCCATTTCATCTATTCCGATTGAAATCTGTCTATGAAGCCAGGCATCAGAACATCTCTTCTTTTTCTTTTATTTTTTTCTTTATACTCCTGTACCGGAGAACCAACCGAGGAAGAGAAACAAAAACAAAACATTGTTTCTGATAGCCCTTCATCGAGCCAAGCATCCCCAGTCACATCCAAAAGAGGCTGCAAGGCTTGTCACTCCATGGATCTTGACTCTGCCCATGACATGGCATGTACCACATGTCATAATGGCAAGGATAACACAGAAGACAAAGATTCTGGTCATGAAAATTTAATTAGACACCCTGCTCACCCGGATCACATGATCCAGACATGTGGTCAGTGTCATGAGCAACAAGTTAAGAGTAGTGTTCATTCTCTTCATTTTACGGTGAAAAATGAAGTTAATCTTGTACGCAAAGCCTTTGGTGCAAAAAACTCTCTACAGTCTCTAACAGATATCCCTGTTAAAGATTCCCCCGAAACAGTGCTTGATCTCGCAGATGATCTTCTCAGACGTCGCTGCCTTCGTTGCCACCCCTATTTCTCAGGAGATCGATACCCTGCAATTGCAAGAGGCACTGGTTGCGCAAGTTGCCATCTTAAATTTTATGAAGGAAAGCTTGTTTCCCATTCATTTATGAAAACGCCAGGTGACTCTCAATGTTTGCAATGCCACTACGGAAATCGGGTTGGTTTTGATTATTATGGGCGCTATGAACATGATATGAATACTGAATATAGAACACCTTACACAACAAGCTCTGACTATTTTCGTCCCTTTGGCGTTGAATTTCATCAGCTAAGCGTCGACATCCATCAACAGAAAGGACTTGTTTGTGTGGATTGTCATGGTGGTAATGAACTTATGACCGATGGCAATTATACAATTCGTTGCGAGGATTGTCACGACAGAGAAAAAATCAGCACTACTATTCCCACGCCCAATATACAACATGACCCAGCTAAGGACAGCTACAGTTTAAGCTCTAATGGAGATGGAAAACAGCATGCTATCCCGTTCATGCAACATCCTGCCCATGTAAAATACAAAGAACTTGTAAACTGCCAGGTTTGCCATGCTCAATGGGCATTTAATGACAAGGGAACTCATCTCATGCGAAATGATTCTGATGAGTATGATGATTTTTCAAGACTTACTGTGCAGGGAAGTTTTGAAGTTGAAAAGATTCTAAAAAATAACCTTGATTTCGATAAAGAAGAAATTGCTAATAGTATGAGTGACAAGATCACCGGTGAGCAAAAAACTGGCCTCTGGTATAAAGGATATGAAACCAGACGCTGGGAACACGTTCGCATTGGCCGTGATAAAGATGGCCGTTTGCAGGTAATGCGTCCCTTGCTTGATTTGTATCTTTCATGGATTGATGAAGGTGAGAATGTTCGTTTTAACTCTATTCCTGCCAATATACCGGGGAATGGTCTTGTGCCATATGTTCCACATACAACAGGAAAAGCAGGCCTTTTCTACCAGGATCGCATCAGAAACTTTTTGGATGCTGAAAAGGAAACGGCTCATTAATATGTCGCTAGTTTTATTTGTAGATCCCAGGATTCATTTAAAGGGCAGTAAAACGATCTTTCCCGTTCTTGGAATATGTATTCTTTTCCTGAGTTTTTCCATTGGTTGTTCTGCCGCAAAACAGAAACGAACACCTGCTACACAGCGCCCCTACGTGATCAATAACCGTACATACTCACCCCTGCCCTCTGCTGTGGGCTATGAAGAAACAGGACTTGCCTCATGGTATGGATCTGATTTTCATGGAAATACGACCGCAAACGGTGAAACCTATAATATGTATGGTATTACAGCCGCGCATAAACTTTTACCCATGCACACCATGCTTCTCGTTACCAATCTTGATAACGGTAAAAAGACGGTTGTTCGGGTAAACGACAGAGGTCCATTTGTACAAGGACGTATTATTGACTTAAGTTATGGGGCTGCCCAGGAAATTTCACTTGTGCGATCTGGTACCGCAAGAGTTAAAATAACTGCACTTGGTGAAACAAAACTCGATAAAAAGACTGGAAAACGTAGATTTACAAAATATGCCGATTTAAAATCAGGCGAATATTTTGTGCAGATCGGGGCATTTCTGCAAAAGCACAACAGCATATCACTCCAGAAAAAGTTTCGTGATTTTGGTCATAAAGCAGTGATAAAAAAATCATCCATCAAAGGGAAAATCTTTTATCGTGTTCAGGTCTATGCAGGCAAAACATTGAATGGTGCAAGAAGGAGCGAACAAGCACTCAAAGAAAAAGGGTATAAAGGTGCTTTTATTATTGCGCGTTGAGCAGTAATAACAATAATTATGGGTTGTCGGCCATGCGCACTTTGCTTACCAGATCCATAAGCTTTGAGTGATCTTTAATTCCCGGCTCAACTTCAACACCGGAATTAACATCAACTCCAAATGGTCTAATTGTCTGAATAGCTTCTTTTATGTTCTCTGGTGTCAGCCCTCCGGCAAGAATCATGGGACGTTGAAGATCCAGGCGTTTTATAATTTTCCAGTCAAAAACTTCTCCAGTTCCCCCTGGGTTTCCTTTTGAGTATGTGTCCAGAAGATACCCGTGAACTACGTCATCGTAGGATGTAAAATCTGATCTTTTTGTTGTCTCACTCACTCGAAATGCCTTTATGACATGGCAGGGAGAGGCATTTCGTTCTACTCGCTCGCAGTATTTATAATTTTCCTTGCCGTGCAGTTGAGCATGGGAAAGTCCGCAATATTCTACTATTTCCTCAACTTCTTCCCTGTCACGATTAACAAATACTCCAACACTGGCAAGAAACGGAGGAAGCTTACTAACCACTCCCCTAACAAAGTCAGGGGACACATTCCGGGGGCTTTTATCATAAAAAATAAACCCTAGTGCATCGAGTCCCATTGAAACGCCGAAATCAATATCCTTAACTCTGGTAAGGCCACACATTTTAATGCGTGTTCGTGTGCTCATCTTGTTTCCTCTGGAGCTCGCAACCCTTGAAGGCTGTTTCCGCCATCCTTTCCCCTCATTAAGGTCTCACCAATGAGTGCGGCACAGACTCCGGCATTTCCCAGCTTTTGAATATCTTCAGCTGTTTTTAAACCTGATTCTCCAACAACTGCAATAGAATCAGGAATCATTTTTTTCAATCGAAAAGTGGTCTCTGTGTCCATTGAAAAATCTTTAAGATTTCGATTGTTTATACCGATCAAGTTTGCCTTGGTTCCAAGAACAGTGTCAAGCTCTTCCTCATCATGAACTTCAACGAGGCAATCAATGGAGTACTCTTCAGCTTGAGCCATAAAGTCTTTTAACTGATATGCATCCAGAATAGAGGCCATTAAGAGTATGGCATCAGCACCACAAATGTGAGCCTCTTCAATTTGTAATGGATCTATGATAAATTCTTTCCGAAGAATTGGCAGGCTGACACTTTCTCTAGCTTGAAGAAGATACAAAAGAGAACCTTGAAAGAAATCAACATCTGTCAGGACTGAAATAGCCTGTGCTCCATTTTTTTCGTAATCTATTGCAATTTGAACAGGGTCAAAATCTGGACAGATAAGGCCTTTTGAAGGGGATGCTTTTTTAGCTTCTGCGATAATCGCAACTCCATGATAGTCAATCAGAGCTTTTCTGAATCCACGTGGTGGTGGAATATTCTTGTCGATGAAAGGTTCAGGTATTTGCACACCATTCTTTTTTAAAGCGGTGATTTCTTCTTTTTTTCGTGCGACAATAACGTCTAAAATGTGCGCCATAACAGTGATAAATACCTATAATATGATGTAATAGTTGAGGTTGTTATTTGTTGGTAAAAGAGATTAATTGCTCAAGTTTTTCCAGGGCAGCGCCTGAATCAATGGTGTCAGCGGCTTTTGCAATGCCACTTTTAAGGTCAGCACAAAGACCTGATGCCATGAGTGCTGCACCACTATTCAAAAGAACCATGTCCCGTTTGGGCCCCTTCTCTCCACCTAGTACTTTTATCATCTGGTCTGCTGACTCTTCGGAATCCTTCCCTCCTTTAAGATCTTCAATGCTGGCTTTTTTTAAACCAAGACTTTCAGGATTTATTGCATAGTTTATTACTTTTCCATCGTTTAATTCGGAAACTTTTGTTTCACCGGTCACAGTCAGTTCATCGAGGTTTCCTTCACCGTGAACAACCAGTGCCCTCTTGGAACCTAATTTACCGAGAACCTGGGCCAGTGGTTCGGTTAAATCTGCATCAAAAACCCCTAGAATTTGAACATTTGCACCAGCTGGATTTGTTAACGGGCCAAGAATATTAAAAATAGTTCGAATACCAAGTTCTTTTCGAGGGCCGATTGCATGCTTCATTGCTCCATGTAGTGCTGGTGCAAAAAGAAAACCAATTCCAATTTGCTGTATGCATTCACCAACCTGTTCAGGACTGATACCAAGATTGACACCGGCCGCTTCAAGAACATCAGCACTTCCGCAATTGCTGGACACAGAACGATTACCATGTTTTGCAACGGGCACACCTGCACCAGCTACGACAAAAGCAGTGGTTGTTGAAACGTTAAACGTTCCTGATCCATCGCCACCTGTTCCACAGGTATCAACAAGGATTTCACCTGCAGTAGTATTAACTCCTGATAAGATAGGAGTAGCCTTTTCACGCATAACCCGAACAGCACCAGTGATTTCTTCAACGGTTTCACTTTTCATGCGCAGTCCTGTGATAAAAGAACCAATTTGAGCAGGAGTTGCATCACCACTCATGATTTCATTCATCACATCAACCATCTCATTTTCGGTGAGATCTTTGTCCATTACCACATTGCTTATAGCATCTTTAATATTCATTTAGTGCCTTACTCCGTAAAAGCTGTCATAAAAAAAGAAACCTGGAAAGTATCTTAAAAATAACCGGTTGCCTCTATCACCAGATAAGCGACGTAGAGAGACCTTCGAGGCCCCCCCCTCAATGGGGTACTGTAAAGAGTCCAACGTAGCTAAAACGTTTTGGAACTTGTCTGGTTACTTTTTCTTCATAAAATTCTCTAAAAGGGTGATGCCGGCCGGGGTCATAATTGATTCCGGATGGAATTGAACTCCTTCGACTTCCAACTCTTTATGGCGAATTCCCATTATCTCTCCCTCTTCTGTCCAGGCACTTATCTCAAAACAATCAGGAACCGACTCTTTTTCAATGATGAGGGAGTGGTATCGCATACCATCAAAAGGATTGGGCAGATCAACAAAGACACCTTTGTTATCATGATAAATTGGGGAAATTTTTCCATGCATAATACGTGATGCCCGAACAACTTCACCTCCAAAAGCTTCACCAATGGACTGATGCCCGAGGCAAACACCAAGAAGCGGAATTTTACCGCTGAAGTGACGGATAGCATCAATTGATATGCCTGCCTGTGATGGCGTGCAAGGTCCTGGAGAAATAAGAATACGATCAGGGTTTAAGGCTACAATCTCATCAATACTGATTTTATCGTTTCGAAAAACCCGTATGTCGGGAGAACTTTCATCCCTTAATTCATTTCCTGCGATGGTTTGGACAATATTATAGGTGAACGAATCGTAATTATCTATAATGACAAGCATGACTAAAACCCCTTTTCGGCTAGTTCGACTGCTCGTCGCAAGCCCATTGATTTATTAATGGTCTCTTCATATTCTTTAACAGGGTCGGAATCATAAACAACCCCTGCCCCGGCTTGAACCCAAAGATCATCTCCCTGCATTATAAAAGTTCTGATTGTGATACAAAAATCCATATTTCCTGAAAACCCAAAATACCCAACAGCTCCGGCATATGGGCCACGCCCTTCAGGTTCAAGTTCATCTATTATTTCCATTGCTCTGATTTTAGGCGCGCCACTCACAGTTCCTGCAGGAAAGCATGCCTTCATTACGTCAAACTGATTTTTGTCATTGGCAATCGCACCTTGAACACCGGAAACTATGTGCATTACATGACTGTAGCGCTCAACTACAAGCAGATCTGTTACATCAACTGCGCCATCACGAGCCACTCTGCCCACATCATTGCGCCCTAAATCCACAAGCATCAGATGCTCTGCACGTTCTTTTGGATCAGCAAGCAGCTCTTTTTCGAGTTCCAGATCTTCTTCAATGGTCTTACCACGTATTCTTGTGCCTGCAATGGGGCGAAGCTCAATTTTATCGTCTTCCTTGCGAACAAGAATCTCCGGTGATGATCCAATCTGAATGAGGTCGCCAAGTTTTAAGAAAAAGAGATAGGGACTAGGGTTAATATGGCGTAGTGCCCGGTAAAGATCGAGAGGGACAAGGTCTGTCTTTGTATGAAATCGCTGAGAGACTACAACTTGAATTATATCACCGGCCTTTATGTATTCTCTTGCTTTGTCTACCATGGAGCAAAAATCCTCTTTCTCCATGTTGGATTTGAATGAATGAGCGGTTTTACTGCCATGAACACTGGATCCCGGAAAGGAAACGGGTACTGGTGCACGAAGAAGCTCCACCACAGAATCTATCCTATGTATAGCTCTGTTATAAACAACCTGCCTGTTAATATTCTCATCGACAGGCACCCAGCAGACAACGGTAACGGTTTGTTTAAAACTGTCATGAACAAGAACAATTCGAGGAATCATAAAGGATGAATCGGGAAAATCAAGCTGCTCCTGATTGCCTGGTAACTCTTCCATAAAACGAACCATGTCATACCCGAGAAATCCTACTGCTCCACCACAGAATCTGGGCAAGTCCTCATTTTCCGCGGCCCTGCAGTCCTCAAGGATATTTTGCAGCACTTCCAGAGGATTCCCCTGGACTACGGAATGTGATGAAAGACTCTCGTCAAAGGATTCAATATCAATCTTTGGTCCTTTTGACGAAAAAGTGAGAATGGGATCAAAGCCAATAAAAGAGTACCTACCCCATTTCTCTCCACCTTCCATACTTTCAAAGAGAAAGATGTGTTTTTCCTCACCTGCGATTTTGGCAAAAAGAGTAAGAGGGGTGTCGAGATCTGATATGATCTTCCGGTAGACCGGAATTAAACCGGCCTTTTTGGTATTCTTTAGAAAGGTATTGTAATCAGGGGAATGTGTCGTTGTTGCCATGATTTTAAAATACTAAAAAAATAATCGGAAACTAAATTCAGTATTACAGCGATTGTTGGATAACTTGTAACACCTTACCATAAAATATAAAAAAGGCCATAAAGTCTGATTGACTTTATGGCCTTTAAATCTAAGTGTGCGCATGACGGCTACCCGCCTGCAGATAATTTTTATTAGGCTGCTGCCTGCATTTTGTTAACACGCCTGGTTAAGCGGGATATCTTGCGAGAAGCATTCTTTTTATGGATAGTTCCTTTAGAGGCTGTTTTAGCAATTACAGGAATAGCTGTATTTAAAGCTGTTTTTGCATCTTCCTGAGAACCTGAAACAATTGCAGTATCAACTGCTTTGATGACATTTCTCATATGAGTTCTGTTGGCACGATTTCTAAGACGGCGTACCTGAGATTGACGATTACGTTTCTCGGCGGATTTATGATTAGCCACGAATTTCTCCTGTAAGTAATTGCTAAGATATGTTTAACCAGCTTAAAATGCTGGATATATGTATAAATGTATTACTTGAATCATTTCTGATCACGAAAAATACAAGTTATTAATATGAAAAGATCCTAAAGTCAACAGTTATTCTACGACCTGGATATTCGTAAGCCACAAGTTTTTTTTAGATAATTGAAAAAAATAAAAAATTACCGCAAAATTGAAGTTTTTGGGCGAGTATTTATCACGGCCTATTATTCTCCTTGCCTCACATGAACACCGTTCTGTCGGCTATCTGTGGCTTCATAACAGGTCTTGTGTGACATCTTGCTGTTTGCAGCCAGTCTTATGTCGAATATCCAGCCCAAGCCTGATGGAGACGAAGGGTGTAGCGTTATTGCAACGGTTATCCGGCAACTAAGGACAAAGATACTCTGTTTCTAGTACTCTTATTTGGTTAGTTCAGCTAGTTAGCTTAGCCAAGCTCCTCTGATTTTCTTAGGTTTTTTCGCTGTCATCTGGGATGTAAGGTATTAAGCCTTTTTCAAATGCAACTTCTTGTGCTGTTCTTGGCATACTTCTAATATCTACTA
>DQVD01000202.1 GCA_015661935.1 Desulfocapsa sulfexigens
ACCTCATCTGTTCGCCGTATTGCACTGCTTAAACATTTCTATCCCCATGTGGAAACTGTGGAGATGCGAGGAAACCTGCAAACCAGAATTCAAAAAATGAAGGATGGCGCCTGTGATGCTCTTATGCTTGCCTACGCTGGTGTAAAGCGAATGGAGTACGAGGATATGATTGTCAAAGTATTCTCAGAAAAAGAGTTTATTCCCCCCGTTGGACAAGGCTGTATAGCCATTGAAGCAGCATCAACCTTAAGTACGGAAAAACACGACAAAATACGAAAATGCCTTAACAATCCAGACTCAGAATCCTGTCTCCTTGCCGAACGTGCCTATCTTCGAACCATGGAAGGAGGCTGCTCCATCCCCGCATTTGGCCTGGCTCTGCTCGATGGAAATGAAATTACCATACGTGGTGGTCTTGCAAGCCTCGATGGCAAAACAGTACTGATAGAGACAGAAAAAGGCCCAAGGGATCAAGCTGAAGCAATTGGTGAAAGGCTGGGCAATGTTATTTTGACAAGTGGCGGCAAAGAGATTCTGGCTGAGATAAAACGGATTCAGGGATAGCTTCCATCACCTTTACCACAATCAGCTGCAATTTATTTTTCTATAACTCAATAGCATTTATACAGTAACCTGCTTAACATCAAAACTAACATAACGCAGAGCAAATGATGGTATCTCAGGCATCCATGGTTTCAAGCGAAAGAGCAAGGGATATTGTTGATATCAGTAATGTATCAAAAGAAACACAGGCTGGAAGCATCCGTCTTCAGAAAAGTGCAGAGCATCTTAGTGCCCTACAAAACAATTTCTTGTTTTTTTCAAAGAAATTTTCTGATAAGGCACTTATCCAGTGAACTGCCTTTCTTCCTGAACAGGGTTAGAAATATCGCTAACACCATTAGCCGGGAGACTGGTCGTTTTAATCTGGGATAGCAGTGCAGGCAGTTCCGGGCAAAAAGAGGATTGACTACTTTTTTAAACCAAAAATCCCCTTCTTTGCAGATGAAAATGCCGGATTATAGCCTCTTCTGCGCCTTCCACGTCCTTTCGTGCGGGATTGTGTTGCGTTCCCCTTACGATTTTCCTGTTTTAAGGGCGCAAAATATAGCTCAGCCTGATTGCCGGTGAGAGATTCTGAATACAGCTCACAGAACAGTAAGCAGGACTTATAATAACTCTTCTTTTTGATCCATTTTGGCCATGAATTATTCTCCAGATACCTGAGAAACTGGGGCAGATTAGAAAGCAATATCACCATTTCCTGACGAATGGAGCGTCGCAGGTTCAGCTGAACCCCCAACTCTTTATCCAGCTCTTCACGAAGGGTTTTGGAAAACCTGAACGCTTCACCACCTTTTAGGCTCTGCTGTATCAGATCAAATTTGGCATTGGCCCAGGGAACAAGGATCAGGGCCAGTAGAAAATCATTGGCAAGCCTTCGTTTTCCAGACTCTTTTGCCAGATTTGAACTCCGATCAATGACCTTTGCAAGAGCCAGCAGCTGTTCACGATAAGGCCTCTCTTCTGCACCTTCTTTTTTAGAAAGTGCTTTTTTATACAATCCAAAAATTTCAAAAAACAGCTCTGTGTCCAGGGCCAGTTTCAACCATTCGAACAAAGCACCACTGTGCAGATCCTTAAAAAATTCATCCCGAATCCGTGATGACGGGCAGAGGGTGAGCTTTCCATGGTTGGCGCATATGGCCTGCCAGCTTTCTGATGAAATACGAAACCCAAGCCTCCCCGCATGCCTGATTGCCCGCAGCATACGTACCGGGTCTCTGGTGATGCGCCGTTCCGGCTCTCCCACAAATTGAACGATTGATTTATCCAGGTCATCAATCCCGCCTACGTAATCAATAATGGTATCATTCTCTATCTCATAAAACAGACCATTTACGGTGAGATCACGACGTTGAGCATCTTCCCCGAGACTCCCATAGGTATTGTTGGGTGCAAGTACGGCTTCCTGGCCATCAAGATCATATTCACTTAAGGAGCGAAGTGTGGAAACTTCTATCTCCTTGCCATGAAAAAAAACCTGAACCAGACGAAAACGTCTGCCAATGGTTCGGCTGTTACGAAAAAGTTTTCGAACCTGCCCGGGACGGGCGTCGGTGGAAATATCAAAATCTTTTGGAGTCTTACCAAGATACAGGTCACGTACCCCACCACCCACTAGATATCCGGCATAGCCATTGTCACGCAGTACGCGAAGCACTTTCATGGCATCCTTGTCAATCATATGATGGCGGATGGGATGATCGTCAGTGGTGATGATTCGAGGCTCGTTGGAAAAGGTCATAAGTAAAGGAACACCGGTCTCTTTGAATTATCGACAGGATCCGGAAAGAAATAACTTGTGATTTTCCGGCCGTAAATGTTCTTCAACTGAAGTTTTGGTACAGTTACGAGCTGGAAAGGACAAGTTATTTCTTTCCGCCCCCTTATACTACTTTAATATGAACAGTAGATAATGACTTGCTTGCCCGGGTTTGTCAAGGAACATGGCTGCCTACGTGATAAAGCTATAGCACTTTAGTAAAAGCACTTTTTCATCAAATACAGGTTAATTGGCCATAAAAAAGCGTTTTTTCCCTGCACGGCCTGCATATACTTGACATTTTGCAGTAATTACGTTTTATTTCACTCCTTTTGACAAAGATTTTTTTTAGGAGGAGTTGTAGTGAAGATAAAGGCCCTGAACGGCTTTAAAGACATCGTACCCGGTGAAGTGGAATTGTGGCAGAAAGTAGAAAATACTGCCCGTGATATTTTCTCACGTTTCAACTTCTCAGAGATTCGTATGCCCATACTGGAAAAAACGGATCTATTTGCCCGTTCCATTGGTGAAGCTACTGATATTGTCGAGAAGGAAATGTACACCTTTGTCGATAAACAGATTACCATGCGTCCAGAAGCCACTGCATCTCTTCTTCGTGCTTATATCCAGCATGGACTGCATGTCCAGAAACCGATCCAGAGACTTTTCACCATTGGCCCCATGTTTCGCCACGAACGTCCCCAGAAAGGGCGCTTACGCCAGTTTCACCAGATGGATGTCGAAGTACTTGGAACCCCCAACCCACGAGTTGATGCCGAGCTTATGGCCATGGGTGCTATGCTTCTCGAAGAACTTGGGATTAGCGTAAGCCTTGAAATGAACTCTCTTGGCTGTCCGGTTTGCCGTCCCGGATTTCGCGAAACATTGCTTGCCTTTATTGATGAACGCAGGGATGAGCTTTGTGATGATTGTAAAAGACGCAGCAAAACCAATCCACTACGGGTTCTTGACTGTAAGAACCCAAAATGCAGGGAACAGGTTGAAGAGGCACCGTCTATTCAAGAACATCTCTGCGATGACTGTGATGAACATTTTGCTTCCGTACAAAAAGGATTGCAGGATCTTGACGTAGAATACAGTTTGAACAAATTTATGGTTCGCGGTCTTGATTATTACACCCGTACCACTTTTGAGTTTATAACTGGAGATCTTGGTGCCCAGGCAGCAGTTGGTGCCGGTGGCCGCTACGACGGTCTTGTTGAGAAACTTGGCGGCCCCAAGATTCCCGGAATAGGTTTTGCGCTTGGTATGGAACGTCTGGTTCTGCTGTTGCAACAACAGGAAGAAGTAAAAATAGACAGTGGTCAAGTCGATATTTTTGTGGCAGGTCTGGGCGAGAAAGCATCTGAATTTGCATTTCCTCTTGTTCATATCCTGCGCCAGAATGGTTTACTGACAGTTATGGATCATGAAGGACGCAGCCTGAAAAGCCAGATGAAACAGGCAAACAAGGTAAATTCCAGATTTGTTCTCATCATTGGCGAAAATGAACTTGAACAGGGACAGGCAGTGCTAAGAAATATGGCAAACCAAGAACAGCAAGAAATCACAATCCAATCCAATAACAACGAAATGGCCTCTTCACTTTTGCAAAGATGCCAACAATAATACTTTAATTTTTTAAAATACAACTACGGAATGTAACTTGTTCAGAGTTACTAATATAAATTATGGAATCAATGGGAACTCTCCGAAGAAGTCATTCTTGCAACGATCTTACAAGTGCCAATATTGGTGATGAAGTAATCCTCATGGGCTGGGTTCTGCGCAGACGTGACCACGGAGGAGTAATCTTTATCGACCTCCGTGACCGCCACGGCCTCACCCAGATTGTATTTAACCCCGAGGTTAACTCCGAAGTTCATCATAAGGCACACCAACTTCGCAGTGAGTGGGTTATTGCCGTTCGCGGCAAGGTTGAGGCCAGACTTGAAGGCATGGCCAATAAAAAACTGGACACTGGCGAGATCGAAGTCTTCATTGATGAGCTTCGTATCCTGAACACTTCTGAAACCCCGCCATTTCCTCTCGACGAGGAAAGCGAAGTCTCAGACAATATCCGTCTCCAATATCGATACATGGATCTCAGACGACCAGAGATGGCTGCGAAACTCTACCAGCGTCACAAGGCAGTACAATCCATACGTACCTATCTGAATGACAACGAATTTCTGGAAGTGGAAACTCCAATGCTCACCCGTTCCACCCCTGAAGGTGCCCGTGATTATCTGGTACCAAGCCGTGTCAATGCAGGAAAATTCTACGCCCTGCCCCAGTCTCCTCAACTCTTTAAACAGCTGTTGATGATTGGCGGCATGGATCGTTACTATCAAATTGTAAAATGTTTTCGCGATGAAGATCTGCGTGCCGACCGGCAACCTGAATTTACTCAGATTGATATGGAGCTCTCCTTTATGGACGAGGAGCAGATTATTGGGATCACCGAAGGAATGATTTCCAGGCTCTTTAAAGATACCCTGGACATTAATGTGGCTCCACCATTTAGCAGAATCAGCTATGATGAGGCCATGAATCGTTTTGGTACTGATCGACCTGATACCCGTTTTGGCTTTGAGCTTGTGGATCTTTCCGAAATTGCCAGGAGTTGTTCATTTAAAGTGTTTCGTTCCATAGCAGATGGAGATGGAACCGTTCGTGCCATTAACGCAAAAGGTTGTGCAACTTTTTCCCGCAAAGAACTTGATATCCTTACAGAGTATGTTGCCCAGTTTGGTGCCAAGGGACTTGCCTGGGTAAAAATGAAGGCAGATGGCGAATGGCAGTCACCAATTGCAAAATTTTTCAGTGATGAAGAACGTGCCGC
>DQVD01000129.1 GCA_015661935.1 Desulfocapsa sulfexigens
CCTTACAGAACAATTTCTTGTTTTCTTTTCAAAGAAATTTTCTGATAAGGCACTTATCCAGTGAACTGCCTTTCTCCCCGAACAGGGTTAGTTAACCAGAGTCTCCTCTTTAGAACTGCTACATGTACTGCAGACACCTGAGAATTCAATGTGATGCCCAAGAATCTGATACTGGCTGATTTCAGCAGCAGTTTTGTCGATATCTGTCATAACAGGGATATCTATATCATCTACCTTGCCACAGCTGATACAGCGAATGTGATAATGAGGGGCGGTGGTGGCATCAAAACGTTTCTGTGTTCCACCAACCTCCAGTTTTAAAATGGCTCCTGTTTCTGCCATAAGCTCAAGGTTTCTATAAACTGTACCAAGACCGATGCGAGGAAGACGTTTTCTGACCATGTCATACACTTCATTGGCTGTGGGGTGAGAAGTCACTTTTCTTAGTTCTTCGAGTATAATTTGACGTTGTGTGGTTAAGCGCATTTGTGGGGTGAACTGCATGGGTATCTCCTTAACGGTGAGTGATAATTATTCTTAATCGGGAATAGTATATTAATTTTTTGAAAGATCAAGAGAAAAAAGCAAATGTTCTGTAAGGCACTAAGAACGGGTACGAAATAACTTCCCCATCTATGCAATCTCAGCTTCAGGCCAATCAAAGATGGTCTGAAGCTGAGCGCCTACATGAGGAAGTTATTTCGTCCCCGTTCCTAACATATTGCAGGGTTGTAGTAACCAAGTTGCAGCGTGGGGAATTCGGCTTTTAATTTTGCGATCCATTCCTTCATGCCCATTGACATAACAGGGTAGTCGAATTTTATGCTTTGCAAATAATACTCTGGATCCATGTTCAGATTACGTAATTGAATACGATCAGGCTTAACGGTGTTAAGCAGTGAACGAAGGGCACCATATTCTTGTGAGGCATTTGTAAACCCCGGAAGAATAAAATAGTTTAAAGAAACAAATTTCCCTTCTTTTTTCATCACCTTTATTGATTCAAGTACATCTGGAAGAGAGAAGTTTTGCGGTCTGTAGTAGTTATGGTAATACTTTTCCTGGGCAGAATTTATGCTTACCCGAAGACTGTCAAGCCCTGCATCAGCAAGACGTTTGACACGTTGCGGCTGGCTCGCGTTCGAGTTGAGATTGATAGTCCCGCGATCTGTTTGTTTGCGAATGGCTATGATTGCTTTTTCGATGGTATCAGTTTGAAGCAGAGGTTCCCCTTCACAGCCCTGGCCAAAACTGACGATGGCATCTTCGGCATTCTGTAAATGAGGGATTGCAACCTGGCTTATTTCAGCAGGAGTCGGTACGAACTGGATTCTATCCTGGGTGGCAGAACATTTACCCGATGTTTGCAGCGATATACAGCCTATACATCTGGCGTTACAGACTGGGGATGTGGGTAGAGGGGCCTCCCAGCGGCCTAAAAAATAGTTTCTGGCAGCAGGGCATGCGTAGGTGAGACAACATTTACCAAGATGTTGAATGAGTCTGTTATTTTTATTATCCCGGAGTTTTTTGGCAGTCTTGGAGTTAATTATGGCCTGATTAAACTGAGCATAGTCCTGGCGGATATCATTGTCGCTGCGAAATGCGGTGGTCCAGAAACGATTGTTATACCATCCGACAGCTGTATAGGCAAAAAGTGGCAGGCGCGGGGCATCTTCTGTTGTCTGGTAGGCGCTGTTTGAGATGGCAGTGTGTGCAGGGGACATAAAGGCTGCAACGGCCTGGATTTTCTTTCCGGAATACGGATCTTCTTCGAGCAGGAGCGGTTCACCTGTTTTCAGGTCGCATCCAATGGGCAGACGACCTGGAAGAACAAAGAGCTCAGAACCTTCAGGTAGTGGAATGAAATCACTTTTTTGGGGAAGGTGAAACTGCCCTCCGCTCATGCCTGCTGCGTGCAGATCCTGAAAATCAGTTATATTTCCTTGAGCATCGGCGTAAACAAGAGAGGGCTGTCCTGTGGGATGAATCACTGCGGTGGTCTAAGGACTTTGAAAATCGAATCAATGGCTCGATAAATATCTGCATCTTCACCAAATACATCTTCAATGGCGGGATGATTGATAAGATCTTCAATCACATACCCAGTGAGGTAAAGGCTCAGAATATTGGGATCCTGAATAAGAGTACGAATGGGTGCAACCTTCATCTGAATATCGAAATCATCCATCTTGGGAAGACTTGTCAGTTGCTGAACAAAGGCATCCTGCACAGCTTGCACTGAATTAATCTCAAGTACTTCACGATCAATAAGCCGCTGGGTAACACGCGTTGCAAATTCTTCTGCATTGTCGCGTGCTTTGTTGAGAATAAAATGTCTTTCCCGTTCCCGTTTTCTGTCAATGGCACGGATGGTTTTATCCGTGGCATTAGTTGCACTTATATGCGCTTTGGCCATTATATTCTCCTCTGGAGGAAGCTGTAGTCTGATTTTTTTGTAAAATTTACATTATAATGAAAAATCTTCCAATCAAAATCTGATGGCGTCGAAAAAACATTTCATCTGCTTTGTTGCTAAAAAAATTCTATTATTACGACGCACTTTAGTACGCTGAAATAATGGAAAACCTACGCGTTTCGCATATGAAGTTTTTTTCTTAGCCAGCTGGAATATTAAATTTCAGGAAAATCGTTGCTGTTATATAATTTCCCAAAATCATCCATCTTGCTCTGAAGACTGGAAGGGAGCTTCAATTGGTATTTTTGAAGATATTCCGCTGCCATTCGGTGGGTATTGAAGATGGGGACATTAAGGCTAAGATTCATAATTGCTTTGTCAATAAAACGGGATTTCACTTCTTCTTCGTAAAATTCTTCAAGAACCAGGGGCAGTGTTTCGTAAAAAGAGGCGGAATCTTCTGCATAGAGAAGAGTCTCGGGAGATTCACTGAGATTCGCTTCATCAATCGGGCCCTCATAGCCAAACTTCCATCCGGTTTGTCCGTCATGGTATCCTTCAACCCACCAGCCATCCATGATGGAAAGGTTGGGGACACCATTCAGAGCTGCCTTCATACCGCTGGTTCCAGAGGCTTCAAGTGGTCGTTTCGGATTGTTTAACCATATGTGAACACCAGCCACCATCATTTTTGCAATGTACATGTCATAGTTGGGGATGAAGATAAGATTGACGAGTCCATTACTTTGGTCATGCAACTCCTGCTGGTAGTCCAGGATAAGTTTGATCACTGACTTACCGGGTTCATCTGCCGGGTGTGCCTTACCGGAGAAGAGGAAGTTCATGGGCCACTTATTCCTGACTGCTATGGAGCAGAGTGTATCAATATTATCAAAGATTAGATCTGCACGCTTATAGGTGGAAAAGCGTCTGGCAAAACCTATGGTAAATACTTTAGGATCAAGCTTTGTATCAAAATCAATGATATTGGAATAGTGATTCGGAGGATCAATCCAGGTACTTGTCATCTGGTTGCGATGCAGCAGGAGCATCTTGTTTACGTATTGATAAAGTATTTTTGTATCTTCTTCCCATGCCCGAAGAAGGTAGGTGCGAAAACGAGTATTGTCTTTTAGTTTGTTAGCGTTTTTCAGAACTCCAGGGTTGCTTCTCCAGTTTGTCAGTTCAGGGAAACTGTCAAAGAATTCAGCTCTTGCATCACTTATCCAGGTTAAGTGATGGACACCATTGGTAATGGCAGTAATTTTTTTTGCAAAACCTGGAAATTGTTTATGGGTAACATCTCTGTGTAATCTGCTGACACTGTTTGCGGTGCGGTTCACCCGCATGGCAAGGGTCGTGAAATTATAGGATTGCGGCGATTCGTCATCGTGCGCGAGCAGTTCCAGGATATGTCTGCACGACCTGTGACTGATCCCTGCGTATACGGATTTGTTGAAACGGTCATGTCCGGCTTTTACAGGCGTGTGAATGGTATAAACCAGCCTTTGGGCAACCTTGTCAGCTGCCGATATGATCTGTTCATTGCTTGCCTGGGGCAGGTCTGAGTGCTTTAATATTGTTGTGAGTTCTTCCGCAATAAGTTGCAGGGCAACCACAACACCATGCTGCTCATTAAGGTGTAGCGTATAAGAACTGATACCCAGGGCTTGAAGAACCGGCAGGATTCCAGTACCCAGCATTCGTCTTTGCGTGGCTTTAATAATTGAAGATTCGGAATTGTACAATTGACCGGCAGCATTTTTAATGGGTACGGGGTTATCCGCTAAAGAAAAGTCGAGCAGCAGTTCAGGCACGAAATAATCCAGGGTATGGTTAATTTCCATTTTCATCCACACCTGAGCAGTTGCCATGGTTTCCTGATCATATTCATTATAGAACGGGATCTCGATCTGCAGTGGCTGCACCGGGTTTTCAGGATCCTGAAGGAGATAGAGCCCTGGGGTTTCCTCAGGGTTCCATGCAACGGATTGGGCGATCTGTCCGATTTTTGAATCAACTATCTGGGAAAAATAGCCATGCCGGTAAAGTAGGCTGACTGCAACAATCGGGATTCGGCAATCTGCAAAACTTTTTAAGGTATCCCCGGCAAGAACGCCGAGTCCTCCACCATAACAGGGTATTTTCTCAGGCCCATTGAAAAGCTTCTTGATAAATATTTTGAGTCGTGAATCCATGGAGTCTGTCTTTTCCAAATCCATGAGCCTGTCTTTGATGGGATGAAAAACATCTGGATCTGCACCGATTTCCATGGAAATATAGACCACTGAATTCTGATCTTTTCCGGTAAGATTTTCCCAGACAGTATCGAATACTTTTTGAGAAACTCCGAAAAAAGTGCCAAATTGGTTTTTGGCCACCAGGTTACGAAAATCCAGGCTGTGGTTGCTAAGGTTGCTTGCTTGCATAATGTATAATTATATAAAGTGAAGGTTTTTTATTTTTTGAGTTTGAAACGTATTTAGTGTCTTACAGAACAATTCCTTGTTTTTTTTTTAGAGAAATTTTCTGGTAAGGCACTTATCCAGTGAACTGCCTTTCTTCCTGAACAGGGTTAGATGTATAAACGTTATTTTTCAAGTAGAAAACTGATTGGTATTTAAATTCGATACCCAAATTAAACCGTATCACGGTGTTATGGGTTCGGAAAGAAATGACCTGGGCTTGCCGTCTCATAACTGTACCACATGTTCGGTTGTGAAGATACAAAATCAACCGAACATGCAGCACATTTACGGCCGGAAAAACATAAGTTATTTCTTTCCGACCCCTATGAAAACGTCTGGTATTTTTTCTTAAAAAAAAGTAGAATCAGAAAGTTGCTTTCAGTAGTTTATGCACTATTATAAGAATCATGTTACCCGAAGGTGTACAGGTTTGTCCATAGGAGGAGTTCATGAACAGCAGAAACACGCTATGTTTTGGAATACTTTTCGTCTCTTTGGTATTGTCTGGTTGCAGTAACAAGAGGGCTGATGAAATACCCGTACCTCCTGAGGACCCTGCAGCCATTGGCCAGGAAGAATCCCTGGAGTCAAAATCAATAGGTGTTATGGAGGGGAGAACCACTGGCCCCATGCTGCCTGTATATTTTGGGTATGACAGTTATACTATTAGAAATGACCAGGCTCCCCGAATGAAGGTGAATGCTGATTTCCTAAAAGACAAAGGGCAGCTCAGGATACGGATTGAAGGGAATTGTGATCCGCGGGGAACACGGGAGTATAATCTGGCACTTGGTGAAAAACGTGCTCTTGGGGCAAAGAAATATCTTATTAATTTAGGTGTTGCATCTGATAGAATTGTTACGGTGAGCCTTGGGGAAGAAAAGATTCTTCTTCATGGTCATGATGAGATGTCATGGGCTCAGAATCGTCGGGATGATTTTATTATTGAGTAAGGAACGGAGACGAAATAACTTCCCCATTTATGCATCTCGGCTTCAGGCCATATTGGCTCAATCTGAATAACGAAAAATCCTCACATAGGCTAGCTATGCTGCGGCTTTTAGTGCCTTACA
>DQVD01000261.1 GCA_015661935.1 Desulfocapsa sulfexigens
ACCAGAACATTGCCTTTACAAATCAGTTAATAGAACTGATATCCTATTTTTACGCCTCCTTGGAAATTTAAAATTCTGCCAACGCATGATATCGGTACAGTGAAAATACCCATGGTACCACTTCTCATCAGGCTTCTTGACGATCAACTCTATAAGAAAGAGGTCTTCAAAAGAAATAGTCGCCTGATACTTGCCTTAGGAGAAATTGGTGACAAAAGAGCTATTCCTTATCTGACGAAACTATCCCAAAACTTGCAACGCTGGTAGCAATGGAGCACCATATCTACTATGACGGAACAGGATACCCGGATCTCGGTAAAGACTGGAAAATACATATTGTAAGTCAGATGATCACAATTGCGGATGTTTTCGATGCCATGAGAAGCACAAGGATTTACCAGGAAGCCCGACCTGAAAAAAACATTTTTGAAGTACTTCGGGAAGGCAGAGGTATCGTTTATAATCCTTTTCTGGTTGATAACTTTCTGAGGATTTTAAATGTAAGGACATGAATTTCTTTTCAAGGTACCTTGAAGTTTGGGGATATTTATTACCAAATTCTTAAGCGGATAAACAATTCCCAGAAACATGACAATTTAAACAAGCAAAAAGCAAATATGAAAAAAATTGGAATAGTTTTAATTATACTTATCTGTGGTGTGGGCCTGCTGTTCTTTTTGAAAGGAACTCAGGAGCAAGAAGTTGTAGCAGCTGATTTTCTCCCAAGTGACGTTCTTTTTTATGGTGAGCAGGTCGAGTTTAGCAAAATATATAAACAATTTTTAGATAGTCGTCTGGGGAGAACCCTTACGAATTTTGATTATAAAAACATTGCTGCAGAGCTTGGGGGTCAGGGAAAAACTATGCTTGAGCTTGATAACATTCAAAAGAAAATACTCGCTGTTCTCGATGATCCCGCATTTAATGAGCTTTTTGGAAGAGAATTCTCAGTGACACTTTTTCCCGCTAATTCATTTTCTGCAGATAATCCAGCCAAAGCGTTAGAAGAACGTTTACTGCTTATTGCAAAACCTCGTCATAATGTGCAATTACTGCAATTGCTTGCACCGATTTTAAGCAAGGATATCCAACAATCAACTGCCCAGTATGGTTCTCATATTATCACAAAATATAAGTTGGATGAATCAAACACCATTGCAACTGTCACTGTGAAAGGCCTGATTATAGCCGCGCTTGAGGAACGATTGGTACGCAAAGCTCTGGATCACTTTGATACAAAAGAAAATACGTTAAGCGGAAATATGGATTTCCAGAGGCTGCGAAAAAACTTTCAGGGTACGCAACTGTTCAGCTATCTTTCCATACCGTCTTTATTCAAGCAGGGGCAGATGATAAGTGAAAATCTTCATGCTGCTGAGAAAAAGGAATTTTTAAGGATTCTAGAGCAGTGGCGAGGCTGGGGGGCTGCAGCCTATGGAGCATGGCAGGAAAAAGGAGTGCTCACGGACAAGGCAGAGATAATATTTGATCATAATAATCTGGACAGTAGAGTGGCCCGTCTTTGTGATGTGAAACCTGTCCTGAATCGAACCCTTGGAATGGTGCCTGCTGATTCCCTTTTCTATTACTGGACAAATACCCTGAATCTGCCACTTCTTTGGGAATTGTACTCGGCAACCATTACTCCTCAACAGCCGCAATCCCCGGACTTACTCCGAAAAGAATTACGAGACAGTGTTGGAGTAGAACTGGAAGAACTGCTCGATATGATAGATAAAGAGTTTGCAGTTGTTGTAAAAGATGCGGGAATTGATGGTATTCCTCTTCCTAAAGCTACGGTAATAATACAGTTGAAGGAACCTGATCATTTTCTGAAGATATTCCACACACTGCTTGAAGAGGCAGAGATTCCACTTAGCCGGAAAAAATTTGAAGGGCATACTATTACCTACTGGGGATTTACTCCACAAGGTGGTTTGCAACCGGCATTTACGTTGATAGATAACTATCTTTTGCTTTCAAACTCATCTGATCTTGTTAAACAAATTGTTTCCCTTAAAACTGATCAAGCAAAAACTCTTCTAAACAGTAAGGAAATGCAACTGGTCGGAAAAGGACTGAATGAGAAAAACAATTCAGCCGCCTATATTCATATTGCACTTTTAGCAGATGCTCTAAAGGATATGGCAAGCTGGGCTGCCTCCATGGCCATTATTCAGGGGCCAGAAGTTGCAAAGGAGGCGGATATTGTAGTGAATCAGCTTGTTTTGCCCCTGCTTGACGGCCTCTCTATGTATACAAAGCTTGGTTCACGAAGCGTTATCACTGAAGATTCTATTATTCTTGAGTCTACTACAACTGTTACACATTAAAGGCAATACATTAACCGGATAGGAACTTATGGAAAAGCTAGTAAAAGAATTACAACAGGTTGTCCCTTTTAAAGAGAGTACAGATATCGGCGACATTGTTTTAATTGTTGCCAAAGAACCACAGATGCTTGTGTATGCACAGGTCACAGACATCACAAGAGATACAACAAGAAAGGATGAATGGTGGCACCTTGGGCTCACATTTCTTACTATACCACCACAAGAGATCACCTGGACCTTACGTACAGCCCAGATGACCGGAATGGAAATCTTTACCATGGGAGGTGAAGAACGTTTTGTCAAAGCTGTCAATCTAGCTCCTACAATTGCAGCTGTACCTGATGAACCTCCACCAGTTACAAAATCAAAGGAACCTGCTAAAGGATCTTTCCTGAAACGAGTGAAATAATGGTTGTCTGGTCTGAACGTATGCTTGTCGAGCGGATACGCCTGGCTAGTAAAGGCTCTGCGGATGGCTTGATTACATCCATAGGGGATGACTGCTGTGAGGTTCGCTCCAATGGTTCTTTCCTCATTTCCACAGACAGCCTGATTGATTCTATTCATTTTAATCGGACTTTTCATCCTCCACATCTCCTGGGGCGCAAATCAATTGCAGCAAACTTAAGTGATATTGCTGCCATGGGAGGCAGGCCCCGATTTGTTCTGCTATCTCTTAGCTTACCTGAAGATCTTGAATGGGAGTGGATAGCTGCATGGCTCGATGGAGCACTCGAGATTTTGAATGAATATGATTGTATGCTCATTGGTGGCGACACAGTAAAATCAAAAGAACTGGGCTTTACCGTAACTGTGCTTGGTGAACCGGTGGGGGATAGTGCAATTTATAGAACTGGGGCAAAAGAGGGTGATACTGTCTGGGTTTCCGGGCCACTTGGTTCAGCCGGCGCAGGTCTTGCATTGCTCAATCGTGATCATTTGCGGCAGGGTTCACTTGATAATGCTTTATTTGATACACTGTTTAAAGCACACTTAAATCCTGTTCCGCAAATAGCTTTAGGTATGGAACTGGCAAAATCAGGAGTTGTAAGCTCAATGCAGGATATTTCAGATGGGCTTGCCACGGATCTTGCTCATATCTGTAAAGCCTCAGGAGTTTCAGCACTTATTCATGCTGACCGGCTGCCTTATCTTCCTGAACTACAAACTGCAGCGAATTTGCTGGAGAAGGAAATTGAAGACTTGATTCTTCGTGCCGGAGAGGATTATCAGCTTCTGTTTACTGTGAAAAAGGGGCAAGAAGCATTGCTTAGTCAGCTGTTGCAGCAAACAACACCAGAACTGGTCATGATTGGAGAAATTTGTTCGGGAAAAGGTGTGTTTCTGCAAAAGAATTCAAAGGTAGAAGAGATCTCATTTCAGGGGTACGAACATTGATTAGTCGTTCTCTAACCCTGTTCAGGAAGAAAGGCACTTATCCAGTGAACCGCCTGTCTTCCTGAACAGGATTATAGTGTGGATCACATGAATTAATACGTGACATCGGCATCAACGTGGCTTGATTACGATATTTTTTTGTGATGATTGAGCATCGGGTCGTTTGCGCCTGCTCACATATAACTGCATATGCTACGCAGTCCCCAACGAACGAAAATGAGGTACCGGTAAACGCTTACTGAGGTACTCTGGAAAACACCGGACGAATTATGGAACAGCCCCTGATTCTTTTTAAGCAATACCATACCTGCAACAGGTTCTC
>DQVD01000147.1 GCA_015661935.1 Desulfocapsa sulfexigens
CAACCCAACCGGGAAAACGACCTGTGATGAGCAGGAAGGCAAGAAACAGACTGAAGATTATCAAAAAATTGATGGTCGCTGAACAGAGCGCAATAACAGGTAATGTAATTCTTGGAAAACTGACCTTTTTTAAAAGTGTTGCCTGTTCGATAAAAATATTGGGAAAACGACTGAGAAGCTCCACAAAAAAAAGCCAAGGCAATAGGCCTGCACACACAAACAGACCATAGGCCATTGTATCGTCAATACCAGGCAATTTTGCCTGCATGACCCTGGAAAAAATCACAGTATAGATAATAATAAAGGCGAGAGGATTGAGAATTGACCAGACACTGCCAAGAAGAGAGCCCATATAACGACTGCGAAACTCTCTGGCAACCATACTGCGGACAAAGCCCTTATAGCACCAGAGCGCAATAAGACGACCTTTAAAATTACCCATGCTTAAAGAATGAATATTGAGATTCAGAGGTTCTACAGTATTTACTCACTCCGACATACTCCTTAAACACTCATCCACCATCATTGCTGCCACTTTTTTCATTTTATATTTTGCTTTCCAGCCCAGCTCACGCTCGGCTTTTCCCGGATCTGCCAGAGAGATTTTAATATCAGTTGGACGCAGTAAATCAGGATTCAACTCCACATAATCCTTCCAGTTCAGATCCAGTGAGGAAAAAACTGTTTCCACCATATCTTCCAGACTATATGTCTGCCCTGTGGCGATAATAAAATCTTCAGCCTTATCCTGCTGTAGCATCAGCCACATGGCCTCAACGTACTCGGGAGCCCATCCCCAGTCGCGCTTAACAGAGATATTACCAAGATTCATTTTTCCCTGCTTACCTGCCTTGATCTGACAGGCTTCCCGAACGATTTTTTGAGTAACAAAGCGTTCCGGTCGCAAAGGGGACTCATGATTAAACAACAATCCGGAGCAGGCAAAAATATCATAGGCTTCACGATAATTAGCAAGCTGCCAAAATGCTGCAGCTTTTGCAACTGCATATGGACTTCTCGGCCTGAAAGGTGTTTCTTCAGTTGCTCTTTCTCCATCAGTATTACCAAAACATTCGCTCGATCCGGCATTATAAAATTTCACAGGCATCTCAAGCATACGAATGGCTTCTAAAAGATTTAACGTGCCAACACTGATGCTTTCATATGTTTCCATGGGCTGACTAAATGATAAGCCCACAGAACTCTGACCGGCAAGATTATAAATCTCATCGGGTTCTGCTTTTTTGAGTACCTGAAGCACACTTCTAAAATCAGTCGAAGACACTGACTCCGTCTGCACCTGATCTTTTATACCAAGCTTTATGAGATTGGCAAAAGAAGACATCTGTGCATCACGCGATGAGCCCACCACACGATACCCTTTCTCCAGAAGCAATCTGGCAAGATACGCCCCGTCCTGCCCTGATACTCCAAGGATAAGTGCTGTTTTACTCATTAGATGTACTCACCCGGAAACCTTCATGCTGACAAAGCGCATCCCGACGCGCTTCATCCATATCATGATTAACCATTTCGGACACAAGTTCTGCAAAACTGATTTGTGGCACCCAACCCAATTTTTCCTTGGCCTTTGTCGCATCACCGAGAAGTGTTTCTACTTCTGTCGGGCGAAAATAACGAGGATCAATCTGGACAATAACATCGCCTGGTTTTACATGGGCTGTCACATCATACTCTTTATTTTCAAGTTGTTGAACCTGTTCAATAATACCCTGCTCTTCCACTCCAGTCCCCTGCCATTTCAGAGTGATTCCAAGCTCAGCGGCTGCTGCATTAACAAAATCACGCACCGAATACTGTTTTCCAGTGGCAATAACGAAATCTTCCGGGGTTTCCTGCTGAAGCATTAACCATTGCATCTCAACATAATCTTTTGCATGGCCCCAATCTCGTTTAGCATCAAGATTTCCCAGATGCACACAGTCTTTCAAGCCAAGGACAATTTGACTGAGTGCCCGGGTAATTTTTCTGGTAACAAAGGTTTCCCCACGAACCGGAGATTCGTGATTAAAAAGAATACCGTTACAGGCGTAAATCCCATACGCTTCACGATAATTTACTGTGATCCAGTATGCATACATTTTGGCAACCGCATAAGGAGAACGTGGGTAAAAGGGAGTTTTCTCTGTCTGCGGAACTTCCAGTACCTTACCAAACAACTCAGAGGTAGATGCCTGATAGTATCTGGTTTTTTCGGTAAGACCGATGGTTCGGATTGCTTCCAGTATTCTCAAGGCCCCAAGAGCATCAGAATTCGCTGTATACTCAGGCTCCTCAAATGAAACAGCCACATGAGACTGAGCTGCAAGATTATACACTTCATCGGGCTGAACCTTCTGAAGGATATGGATCAGGCTGCTGGAATCAGTCATATCTCCGTGATGGAGAAAAAACCGTCTATGTTCTTCATGTGGTCCCTGGTACAAATGATCAATTCTATCGGTATTAAAAAGCGAGGTACGACGTTTGATACCATGCACTTCGTATCCTTTATTTAATAAAAACTCGGCAAGATACGCACCATCCTGTCCGGTTACACCTGTAATAAGAGCTTTTTTCATCATTTTATATCCTTATTGGAAAACACTTTATATCTCAGCCAGTAGTCCCTTCCATTCGCAGCTTCACACAAGCCTCCAGGCTACGAGCAGTGGAATAATCTCAAACGCAATGTATAAACATGAATGGAACAATAAGCAATTTAATATAACAGAAAACGCTATAAATAAATCTTTCTACACTTCTTCCTTTCTACAATATTCCAGATAGGTCTCTTTAATACCATCGGATA